>JAYFPP010000166.1:0-18540 GCA_034927635.1 Paludibacter sp. | reverse complement strand
AATGGTTTCTTTCGCACGGGTACAGGTCAGATAGGAATAGATGGGTTGTTGTATTTCCTCTCCTGATTTCAACTTCTTTAAATGGTTTACGAGTAATTCCCATTCAATGGAATCCGGATGATCAAAATTCATCTCAAGTCTTTCCTCAATTGGTTTGTCGCTGCTGTCACGGTAGTAAGAATCCTGAGGGAGTATTACTACTTTATTATCAGGGAGTTTTTCTAATAGTTTTTTTACAACAGTGGTTTTCCCGGAGCCAGTTCCTCCGGCTATTCCAATTATGAGCATATTATTTTGTGTTTTTGCGCGCTAATATACGCTTTTTTCTTATAAATATTTATCTTTTGCTTATTTATATAGGACATTTTTATTTACTTTTACGCTCGAAAACCAAAACTGAAATTTATTTTTGTTTACTATGACTGATGAGGTAAAACGTCTGACTATAAAGGAATGGTCGGAAAAAGACCGGCCACGTGAAAAAATGATGCAAAATGGCGTAGCAGTGCTTTCTGATGCAGAATTGTTAGCCATAATCATTGGTACCGGCAATAAAAATGAATCGGCTGTAGAGCTGGCCAGGAAAATGTTGGGAGAATGCCACAATAATATCAATGAACTGGCACAGCTGACGGTTTTTAATATGTGCAGTAAGTTTAAAGGCATTGGAGAAGCAAAAGCAATTACAATAATTGCTGCACTCGAATTAGGTAAAAGACGCAAAACAGATGAAGTTGTCAGAAGAAGAAAAATCAGTTCGAGTATTGATCTTTTTGAGTTGTTTGAGACGAATATGCTGGATCTCCATCATGAGGAGTTTTGGATTGCATTGCTTGATGGCGCCAATAAGGTAATTGAAACAAAAAAACTGTCGCAGGGAGGGAGTCAGAATACTGTCGTCGATATTCCTATAATATTAAAATATGCCCTGGAAAAATCGGCGATCAGTATTGCTGTGGCCCATAATCATCCTTCAGGACAAAACTATCCCAGCAGGGAAGATGAGAATGTAACACGACATATCAAAACGGGATGTGAGGCAGTTGGGTTAAGGTTTTTGGATCATATCATCGTTGCCAGGGGAAAGTATTATAGTTTTTGTGATGAAGGAAAAATATGATGGATAGGTAATAGGTAATAGGTAATAGGTAATAGGTAATAGGTAATAGGTAATAGGTAATAGGTAATAGCGTAAATTAAACCACCAATATATGAATTTATTAGAAGTTAAAAATGTAGTAAAACAGTATTCGGGGCATCTGGCGTTGGCCGGGGTAAGCCTGGATATTCCTGATAACACAGTATATGGGTTGCTGGGTCCGAATGGTGCCGGAAAAACAACCCTCATTCGTATCATTAATTGTATAACTGCTCCGGATAGCGGTGAGGTGTTGCTGAATGGAAAGAAGCTTACAATGGAAGATGTAAGACATATCGGCTATCTTCCTGAAGAAAGAGGGCTATATAAAAAAATGAAAGTAGGGGAGCAGGCACTCTATCTTGCTCAATTAAAGGGAATGTCAAAGCAGGATGCTCTTAAAGCGCTTAAATACTGGTTCGAAAAATTTGAAATACAGTCGTGGTGGAACAAAAAAGTTGAAGAGCTTTCTAAAGGAATGGCACAGAAAGTACAATTTATAACTACGATTCTGCATCAGCCTAAATTGTTGATTTTTGATGAACCTTTTAGTGGTTTTGATCCGGTTAATGCTGATTTGCTTAAAAACGAAATTCTTGCACTCAGGGAAAAAGGTGCGACGATTATTTTTTCAACCCATAATATGTCATCTGTTGAGGAATTATGCGACAATATATCATTGATTGATCATTCTAAAATAGTGTTACAGGGAAATGTAGCAGAAATCAGATCTTCCTTTGCTACAGGAACCTTCAGGGTTCATGCAAAAAGTGATTTAACGGCGAAAGATTTTGAAATAGTAAGTCGTAAAGAGACCCGTACCTCGTTTGAATATGTGCTTAAAACAAATGAAAGTGAATTGAATAATGCTTTGTTGGCAAAGATTATGGAGCAATCCGAGATCAGTGCTTTCGAAGAAATATTACCTACCATGAACGATATTTTTATTAAAACCGTAACATCAAAAAAGAACTAAACCATGAGTAAAATAGCCCTGATTATCAAACGTGAATATACCACGAGGGTCATGAAACCTTCGTTTATCATTCTGACTTTTCTTACACCGGTTTTAATTGCCGGAATGATCATGGTTCCCTTATTGCTGGCACAGATCAAGGATGATTCGGTAAAGAAAATTTTAGTAATTGATCAAACAAAACTCTATGCTCCGGTTTTGGTGGATAATGAGAACTATGACTTTGAGAACCTTGACCAATCCCTCGAAGAGTTTAGAAATGACGAAAATAAAGAAGCATATGCGGCTTTACTGTATATTCAGGATGACTTGTCAGTAAATCCTGACGCAGCAACACTTTTTTCCGAAGAACAAGTAGGGATTGAGCTCAAGTCCTATGTTTCCGGTTTATTAAAAACCTATGTTGAGGATAGAAAGCTTGCTGAATTAAACATCCCCGATTTTAAGAAGCTGGTTGAACAGGTAAAGGTGGATATTGATGTTAAAACTGTTCGGTGGGGTAAAGATGGTGAAGAAAAAATGGGTTCTGCCGAACTCGCGGTAATCATCGGAATGATTTCGGCATTTATGATTTATATCTTTATTGTTGTATATGGTGCACAGGTGATGTCAGGTGTGGTGCAGGAAAAAACCAGCCGTATTGTAGAAGTTATTATTTCATCGGTTAAACCCTTTCAGTTAATGATGGGTAAGATCGTTGGTATTGCCATGGTGGGACTTACACAATTTGCCTTGTGGGTCGTGCTGTCGGTTATTTTAATTACAGCATTGTCGAGTGCCTTTGGAACAACGCTTGATGTCTCTTCCTATCAACAGATGCAAACGATGGGTATGGCCACTACTCCTCTGCCTTTTGACGATTCAGATGGTGTTGTTGCCGAATTATTGGTGGCGCTGAATAACTTTGATTTTGTACAAACGGGTATTCTGTTTGTTTTATATTTTCTGGGGGGGTATCTGCTTTATGCTTCTTTATTTGCCGCTATCGGGTCAGCCGTTGACAATGAGACCGACACACAGCAGTTTTCGCTGCCTTTGACCCTGCCAATCATTTTTGCAATATATGCTGCGATCTACAGTGTTGAGAATCCTGATGGGCCTTTAGCATTCTGGTGCTCCATGATCCCATTTACATCTCCCATTGTGATGATGGTTCGTTTGCCTTTCGGAGTGCCCTTCTGGCAAATAATATTATCTCTTGGAATACTGGTGATTTCTTTTATCGGGAGTACCTGGATGGCAGGAAAAATATATCGTACAGGAATTCTGATGTATGGAAAAAAGATTTCATGGAAAGAAATGATGAAATGGGTTTTTTATCGTGGATAAGTTGCGTAAATCATTGGGATAATGTCAGAGAAAAGGCCAAAGATTAGAATTATTTCTCCTTCAGGAGTTATCAATCCCGAATATATTGATGGTGCCACGCATGTTCTTCGTACATGGGGTTTTGATGTCACTGAGGGACGTTTTGCCAGAGCTGCTTATGGACGTTTTGCAGGTACTGACGAAGAAAGGACAGCGGATTTACAGGCAGCCCTCAATAATAAAGAATTGGATGCTGTTTTGTGTAGTCGTGGAGGTTATGGCCTGGCACGAATCATAGATAAGATTGATTTTTCAGAGCTGGAACAATGTCCAAAATGGATCATTGGATTCAGTGACATCACGGTACTCCATAATGTTTTATCCAACATGAATATTCCATCCATACATGGAATTATGGCGAAACATCTGACTGAGCTGACCGTTGAATCGTTGCCGGCAGATTTTCTGAGAAAGATTTTGATAGGAGAGTATCCCTTTTATGAAATTCCTTCAGTACCTGAAAACAGGAATGGCGCTGCAAAAGGTAAATTAATTGGAGGTAATCTGTCGGTTCTAATGGGACTACGTGGAAGTTCGTATGATCTCCATTATAATGATGCCATTTTGTTTATAGAAGATATTGGAGAGCAACTATATCATGTTGACCGTATGCTTCAGAATCTCAGGTTAGGCGGTGTGTTGGCTCAATTATCAGGTCTGATTGTGGGACATTTTACGGATTGCGGGGAAGACCCCTTGATGAAAATGAGCCTTCGTGAAATGGTACTGAATGCAGTAGCTGATTACGACTTTCCTGTTTGCTTTGGATTCCCTTCCGGTCATGAAGATGTAAATTACCCGTTAATACTTGGACGGGAGGTGCAACTGAATGTTAATGAAGAGAAATCACAGCTCGACTTTAGATGAACAACTCATGCAGGATAGCGATGGAATTTAATCCGTGAAAATCCGGCATATGAAGCCGGTAGTATTCAATAAGTCCTTCCAATAGCTCATTTCTTCTTGTCCGGGAAAGATCTAAGGTTCCCATATTGATAAAGTCACATTGGACTAAGGCCGCAAAATCATGGGTAATTTCCTTGTTCAGATAATGATTGTGAATAGGTTTGTTGTGTTGAAAAACTCCGTTTAGTAAGTCGAAATAGTTTGCAGTTACTTCTTCTGTATTTGGTTCAAATCCAAGATACCGGGTTAGTCTCATCATAAAAATCAAATGAAAGTTGGCAATTCCCTCATCAAGTTCATCCATCATTTCAATGGCTTTTCTTATGAAGTCGAAAATTATTTCGTCTGCTTCCTGACGTTTCAGGGTTTTATGGAGCAGTTCCGTCAGAAAAAGAGCAATGGCATTCTTGACAGGATCGCCGGATAATGTGATTAATGAGTGTTCGATCCGAACATCCTTCATCTGTTGAATTTCTTTTCCCGGTTGATAGATGCTGTTTATTTCTATGATAGACAACGGGAGGAAGAGTGCAGATTTCAGGGTAGATTTCTTTCCTGAAATTCCGTAAATCATATAGGAAACCCTTCCGTATTCACGTGTATAAACCGTTGCAATAGAAGATTTATCAGAATATTTTATTGTCCGCAGGACGATCCCCTGAGTTTGTGTTGTCATTTGTGATGATATATCTCTGCAAAAATACAATAATATGAATAATAAATCACATATTAATTGTGTGAGATTCGCTGTAGCATATGCAGTTATATGACAAACAGGAAGTTATAGGAATTTTAAAAATATTTTCAAAAAGGTTTTGTAGAATCAAAAAACTGCCGTATATTTGCACCCGCAATTGAGAGGTCAATTGTCTGTTTAAAAGGCTACGGCCCATTCGTCTATCGGTTAGGACGCCAGATTTTCATTCTGGAAAGAGGGGTTCGATTCCCCTATGGGCTACAATAATTAAGGATTTAAAAGTAAAAATTGAGATGGCAAATCATCAATCATCTATCAAAAGAATTCGTCAGACTGAAAAGCGTAAACTGCATAATCGTTATTATGCAAAGACAGCCCGTAATGCTGTTCGTAAGTTACGTGCTACTACTGAAAAAACAGTTGCAGTTGACATGCTCCCAAAAATCAGTGCTATGTTGGATAAACTGGCAAAACGCAATATTATCCACAAGAACAAAGCATCAAATCTGAAATCAAAGTTAGCCGTTTATATTAATAAACTGGCATAGTAACTGCTGAATAAATATTCTGAAAGCCTGCTATTGAATAATAGTAGGCTTTTCTGTCTTTCTTTAAGTCAAATTTCTGTGGATAAAAATTACCCCTGTTTTAATAATAAAACAGGGGTAATTATGCTTTTAAGAAGTCAACGGCAGGCTTAGAATCCTACGACTGCTTCCAGTACGATTCCGTTGAATTTACCGCCATTTCTGATGTCGGTGGCAGCAAAGCCGTCATAATTCTGAGTCACGTATTCTAATTTTGTCATAAGATTTTTAGTAACATACCAACCGGCACTGATGGCAATCCTGTCGATTTTAACATCTTCAGTATATCCGGCCAATAGTGCTGAAGCAACGTTATAACGTGCACCTAACCAGAAATTCTCATCATTGCCAAAACGATAAAGCAGGTCTGTTGCGAATTGATTTGCTGAACGTTCACCGGTAATCTCAGTTCTTCCGCGACCGTTAGATGTCTCTAAAGTAGTAAAGGATTCCAGACCTCCGTATTTCAGGAATAAGTTTCCCATTACTGATGTCACTTTGTCGCCAAAACCAGGGTTTAATCTGCCCGAAGTGAAGGTTGAAGTGGTCATGGCATTATCCATCACCCCATAGTAGTGCGATCCTGTGCGGTCACCACCATATAAGGTGTTGCCGATAGAACCTTCAGTGTGATAAATGGATCCGGTAAGACGAGCTCTGAATGCATCTGTCAATTGTTTGTCATATCCCAGTTTGGCTATGAATGCCGGATTTTGTTTTCCGTTAGAGGCGCCAGTAACCGGATCATAAGAAGCTATATTCCCTTTGATTTGGCCGTTTGTTACTGATAGAGCTGCCAGAAATCCTTCGTAAGAGAGATCAACTTCTGCTCCGATTTCAGTTGCAAAAGCATCCATAATGTAATTCTCGATGAAAGGATTGTACATAGCGTTACCATTGTCGGATCTGCGGAAATGTGCATCACCATAGTTTACTTCCATATGCCCTACCTTGATGGTGGTGTATTTCATCAGTTGATCCAACGCATCAATTTTGAGGAAAGGAAGTTCATCAAAACGAATATATCCGCCTTTTACCCAGGTTTCGTTGTGATGACGTGATGAAAGATACAAGGCCATATTCATATAGACACCTTGTGCCAGATGAATATCAAAATTCAGATTGGCAACGGCTGTGTTGAATCCCGGTCCGATTTTCACCAAAGCTGCTGCAGGATTGGTAACAATGTCGGCTGTGTTACTGTGACTGAGCGCCTGAAATGATTGAGTAAAGTTTCCTCCGATTTTTAATTTTACGCGTTCAAAGTCTTCGTCTTCAGCCTTGGGACTTTCAAACTCATTAAGACCTGTTTTGCTGTATGAGCGAATCTGTCCAAAAGATAAACTGCTGATTAATAATACTGCAGTTAAAGTGAAAATTGATTTGTTCATGTTTCTTGTTTTTGTTTTTAGTTGTTTGTTTATTCTATTGAAGCTTGTGCCTGTTCTTCTAATGTTATATCGAAAACCAATCTGACTCCGTCGCCTACTTTCATAGCTCCCAGGAGGGCTGTTGGAGGCTGCATCCTGAATTCAGTCATTTTAAGATTTACACTTCCGTTGAAAGTATAGGTGCCGGCTTTGACATTTTTACCTGTTGCTTTAATGGCAACTTTCTTAGTGGTTCCTGCCATCGACAAATTACCGTTGAATACCACATTTACATTGCTGCCATTGATTTGAAGATTTGAAATGTCGGTTAGTTTAAATGAAATGTTCGGATGTTTGTCGGCATTAAAGGTTTCGTATGTCTTCGAATCCATTAATTTCTCACCACTTTTGATTGATTTCACCGGTATCTCCAAAGTGAATGATTTTACCTGATTCTCACCGGCTAAAATAAGTTCACCTTTTATCAGTTCGGATTTACTCTTCCAGTCGTGAAGATTGGAAGTGCCATTAATAGTAATAACTGAACTTTTCGGTGCAATTTTAAGCACCTGTGCAGTTAATGTACCTGTGATAAACATTGAGATGCTTATCAGAAGAGCAAATTTAAAATTGTAAGTTTTCATTTTTTTGTTTGTTTGAGAGATTGTTTATTTGTGCTTGTATTATTTTTGAAACATATATATCCTATAGAATGAGTAGTATTGTTGTGCAAAAAAAATGCCGGTACGAAAAGTGAAATTATTTTTTATTATTGTGGTTGATCAGTCTTTTCCAAACACGGTCTTTCTTTTGTGGCGATATCTTCCAAACTTTTATTCTTCAGGATATTGATAAAATCCTGTTTCATTTCCGACCAGTATTTATTCGCTGCGCAGCAGCATTCAAACTGACAAAATTCAGGATTATCCAGACATTCTACTACTGCAATCGGTTCGAAAGCAGTATATATATCATACATAGTAATTAAGTTAGCCGGACGTGAAAGTTTATATCCGCTACCCTTACCTCTGTAAGTAGTAATTAATCCTTTAGATTTTAATGAAGAAACAATTGAATCAAGATATTTGTTTGATAATTTCTGTTTTTCGGCTATATCCTTTTGTAATAAACCTTTGGGCTCATCACAACAAGCAATAGCAATCATAGCTCTTAATCCGTATCGTATCTTCGTATTAATCTTCATGTGTAAGATTTGGGTACAAAATTATAATATTTTTTTCATCCTACAATTTATGTAGTATATAAATTATTAATTTATACATATTTTTCAATAAAAAATAAGCTCTGTTATAGTTTTTTGTCATTAATGTGCTTCAAGCCAGTTGGATCCAACTCCACAATCAGCAATAAGCCGGACATTTAACTGAACGGCATTTTCCATTTCTTCTACAACCAAAGCGCGGACAGTTTCAAGTTCTTCGGTGGGTACCGAAAAGTTTAACTCGTCATGTACCTGCATATTCATAAGCGTTTTCAGGTTTTCATGTTTCAGGCGGGCATGGATTTTAATCATGGCAATTTTTATGATATCTGCAGCGGATCCCTGAATAGGGGCATTGATGGCATTTCTTTCGGCATAACCTCTTACCACACTGTTTTGGGAGTTGATATCGTTAAGAAATCTTTTTCTTCCGAAGAGAGTTTCGACATAACCATTTACTTTAGCCTGTTGTATGGCATTTTCCATATAGCTTTTTACAGCCGGGTAAGTCTGGAAGTATCCATCGATAAGCTCTTTGGCTTCTCCGCGGGAGATGTTGAGTCTTTCTGCCAGACCAAATGTTGAGATACCGTAAATGATACCAAAGTTAGCTGTTTTGGCTTTACGTCGCATATCACTGTCGACTTCTTCGAGGGGAATTCTGAATATTTTTGCTGCTGTAGCGGTATGAATATCGTGTCCGCTTTTGAAAGCGTCAATCATATTCTGATCACCACTCAGATGCGCCATAATTCTGAGTTCAATCTGAGAGTAGTCGGCACTAAGGAATACGGCATTGTCATCGGGTATAAAAGCTTTCCTGATTTCTTTGCCCTGAGCATCTCTGATTGGGATGTTTTGCAGGTTAGGATTGGTGGAACTAAGTCGCCCTGTCGCTGCAACGGTTTGATTGAAAGATGTGTGCACTTTTCCGGTTCCCGGATTGATGAGCTGAGGTAATGCGTCAATATAAGTACTGAGCAATTTTTTCAGACCTCTGTAGTCAAGGATTTTTCCTACAATAGGATGTTTGAATTTTATTTTTTCCAGAATATCTTCAGAAGTGGAGTATTGGCCGGTTTTGGTTTTTTTTGCTTTTTCGTCCAGTTTCATCTGGTCGAAAAGTATTTCTCCTACCTGTGCCGGAGAGGATACATTGAAGCTTGTGCCGGCCAACTTATGGATTTCTTTCTCAAGCTGAAGCATTTCTTCGGTAAGAATTACAGAACTTTGTTTCAAAGCCTCACTGTCGATGCGTACACCGTTAAATTCCATGGAAGCAAGCACACGCATCAAAGGCATCTCTATTTCGAAGAAAAGCTTCTCCAGTTTGTTTTCCCTGATTTCTTTTTCAAGTATTTCTTTTAACTGAAAGGTGATATCTGCATCTTCCGCGGCATAGTCTTTAAGTAAGTTGATATCAACTTCTCGTATATTAAGTTGGTTTTTTCCTTTTCCTCCGACCAGCTCGCTGTAATGAATCGTCCTGTAATTGAGGTATATCTCAGCCAGATAATCCATGCCGTGACGGAGCTCCGGTTGCAGGAGGTAGTGTGCAATCATCGTGTCAAAAATTTCTCCTTTAAGTTCGATGTCGTACATACGCAGCATCAGGAGGTCAAACTTTACATTTTGCCCGATTTTTACGATATGCTCAGTCTGGAAAAACGCCTTAAACTCACGCAAAACATCCGAACATTCGTTTCTGTCTTCAGGTAAAGCAACATAATACGCTTTTCCTTTTTCGTAGCAGAACGACAGACCTACCATTTCAGCTGTAAAAACATCCACTCCGGTAGTTTCTGTATCGAAACATACCGATTTCTGTAGAAATAATTGGGAAATGAGATTTGCCCGTTTGGCCTTATTATCAACTAAAATATATTCATGTGAAGTGTGTTGGATAGAGATAAGTCCGCTTTCAGGGGCTTCTGAAGGTGAAAATTCAGTACCTAAGGCTGTCTGAACCGTGTTTGTTGTGGCATCGGCAACAGCAGGTGTTGCTTTTTCTGAAGCGTCTTCATCGAACAGCGACATCTGGCCGTGTTTCGATTTTGGTGCGGCAAATTGAATACTACTAACCGGATGGTCGGGTGGGAGCGATGAAAAAACATTTCCGAATTTATTTGCCGACATGGTTCTGAATTCCAGCTCATCAAATAGAGATTTTAGTGCGGTTTCATTTACAGGGTCAACGATATAGTCCGTTTCATTAAATTCAATCGGGACATCGGTTTTAATAGTGGCAAGAAATTTTGAGAAAACAATCTGATCTTTATTTTCTTCGACTTTTGTCTTCAGAGCACCCTTTAGTTCTTCTGTCCGGGTAAGCAAAACATCAATACTACCGAATTCTTTTAATAATTTGACAGCTGTTTTTTCACCCACTCCGGGGCAACCGGGAATATTGTCGGAGCTATCACCCATTAAGCCGAGCAGATCAATCACCTGTTCGTGGCTATCCAGTTCGTATTTGTTTTTAATCTCTTCAGGCCCCATGGTTTCGTAGCCTCCGTTATGACGCGGACGATACATGAAAATATGTTCCGAAACCAGTTGTCCGTAATCTTTATCAGGTGTAAGCATATAGACCTCAAATCCGGCTTTTTCTGCTTTTTTTGAAATAGTTCCGATCACGTCGTCTGCTTCAAATCCGGCAACCTCAAGCATCGGGATATTGTAGGCAGCGATGATTTTTTTGATGTAAGGCACTGATAATTTGATATCCTCAGGGGTAGATTCTCTTTGTGCCTTATAGGCATCAAAAGCATCGTGCCTGAATGTAGGTCCCGGAGGATCGAAAGCTACAGCTATGTGTGAGGGCTTTTCTCTTTTCAGAACGTCCTCCAGCATATTCACAAAACCGAAAATCGCCGAGGTGTTCAATCCTTTAGAATTTATGCGTGGTGCCCGTATAAATGCATAGTATGCCCGGTATATAATGGCATAGGCATCTATTAAAAAAAGTTTCTTCATGTAGATAAAAAATAAAAAGAGGTTTTGAACAGAACAATCTGAATGCAGAATATGTTTGTGAGTGTAAAAGTAATTAAAATTAATCCATTTTTATACTCAGGCATACGCATATATAACAAATTTGTTTACTTTTGCAGCTTGTGAGATAGAAATTTCCTCAATGAATCTTGTAGAATCGATAAGAAAGAACATCAGGCCCGAGTTGGAATTATTTGATAAGACCCTCGTTAGTAGTTTGGAGACTGACAATCCGATTTTGGAGGGTGTTAACGGGTATATTTTTGAACGCGCCGGAAAGAAGTTGCGTCCAATGTTGGTGATTTTGTCGGCCAAACTGGTGGGGGAAGTCAATATGTCTACCATTCACGGTGCCATAGCTCTTGAGCTTTTGCATACAGCAAGTTTGGTTCATGATGATGTTATTGATGATACGCTGGAGCGAAGAGGAGGACAGTCGGTCAACGCCAGATGGGGCAATAAGGTAGCCGTGTTATCGGGCGATTATATGCTTTCAGGAGCTTTGTTGCAGGTGGTTAAAACAAAGAATATTGATATCCTGAATGCCGTTTCATTTATTGGTATGCAGTTGTCCGACGGTGAAATATTGCAATTGAGCAGTACCCAGCAATCAAAAGTATCCGAGTCGGATTATTATAAGATAATCCAGAAAAAGACAGCCTTTCTTTTTTCCGTATGTACCGAAGTCGGTGCTTTGTCGGCTAACGCTGATTCCCAAAGCATAGAGCACTTAAAAAAATACGGAGAGTATCTCGGGTTTTGCTTTCAGATAAAGGACGATATTTTTGATTATTATCCTGATGCACAGATTGGAAAACCCACCG
Organism: Paludibacter sp.; assembly: GCA_034927635.1. GTDB lineage: Bacteria > Bacteroidota > Bacteroidia > Bacteroidales > Paludibacteraceae > Paludibacter. The sequence continues at coordinate 6,458 of JAYFPP010000166.1, read as the reverse complement.
GGAATGATGTGCGCGACGGAAAAATCACCCTACCATTGATCTATGCACTTGCAAACGCAAAGAATATTGAGCAAAAAGAAAAAATCAGTACCTGGTTGAATCTGAAAGATTTTACTCAGGAGAATATTGCTCTGATAACCCGTTTTGCGATAGAGAATGGCGGTGTCGAATATGCAAAGGAACGCATGGAGGCATATAAAAACAAAGCCATTGAAGAGCTCAAGGGCTTTGCAGACAGTGAAATAAAGGACGCGCTAATCGCTTGCGCCGAATTTGCTGTTTCCCGGGTGAAATAAAATCAAAAGTATTTATTCTCAGTCCCCTTTATTGAACTTAACAGATTATTGGCTAACCGGCTTGCCCCGATTCTGAATAATTTATTGTTTAGCCATTCTTTTCCAAGGACCTCTTTTACGATGGTGTAGTGCAAAACAGCCTCTTCGGTTGTGACAATTCCTCCTGCTGGTTTATAACCAACTTTCTCCCCGGTTTTTTCAAACCATTCTTTAATCGCCCCGCACATGATGTAGGTTGCTTCGGGGGTAGCGGCCACAGGAATTTTACCGGTAGATGTTTTGATAAAATCGGCACCTGCCGACATCGCCAGAACGGATGCTTTTTTGATGTTGGAAGCTGTTCCCAGCGCTCCGGATTCAATGATTACTTTCAAGTGGGCATTTCTGCAGGAAGATTTAATTTCTGTTAGCTCTTCGCGAACGGTTTCATAATCTCCGGAAAGAAATTTTCCGATGGAGATAACCACGTCAATTTCGGTAGCGCCTTCTAATACCGCCATGGCCGTTTCTGCCACTTTTACTTCGATGAAAGTTTGCGAAGCCGGGAACCCTGCTGCCACTGAGGCAATGCCGATGTTTTCTGTAAGTGTTTTCTTTACCACAGGAACCATTGAGGGATAAACGCAAATAGCGCCGACATTCGGGATGTCGGGATAGGTTTCCCGGAATTTATTTACCTTTTGCACCATATTGATGATTTGATCATCTGTGTCAGTGCCGTTCAGGGAAGTAAGGTCGATACAGTTTAAACATTGTTTATAAACCTCAATATTGTTGTTTTCTGCAAAATGTTTCGAGCGTATTTTTTCTACTTCATTTTGTATCTGTGCATCTTCAAGTTCACAGTTGTATTTTTGAAAGAGTTCTTCGTATTTGTTCATATGTTGAAAATTGAATTATTAAACTGTTGACACTTGTAATTGTGTAAATGTATAATTGTGTGACTGTGTAATGGTAACTCAATCAACAACTTATCGCTTATCATTAAGAGACGTGGCATGCCACGTCTCTACGTTCATCGTTGTTCCCTATTAGCTATTCGCTATTCGTTATTCCCTTTATTCAGATGTGCATGTCTGTCAGCATCTCTTAAAGTTTTCTTTTCTATATTTTTCTTTAATGCTTCAGTGAGATCTACGCCTGTTTGGTTGGCCAGGCAAATCAGTACCCATAGTACGTCGGCCATTTCATCTGCCATGTCACCTTTTTTGTCCGATTCTTTGAATGACTGTTCTCCATATGTTCTAGCCATAATACGGGCAAGTTCCCCCACTTCCTCAGTCAGGATGGTCATGTTGGTGAGTTCGTTGAAATAGCGCACACCAATGGTTTTGATCCAGTTGTCGACCTGTTGCTGGGCTTCCTCTATGGTCATATTATTCGTTTAAGCGGGCAATGATGGTTTCGTTGCCTGTTGTTTCTTCTCCGACAGTAACAAATATTTCAGCATCCATAGGGAGAAATAAATCCACCCGGGAACCGAATTTTATAAATCCAAGGTGCTCATTCAGATGGCAGGATCTGCCGATATGGGCATAAGTAACAATTCTGCGGGCGAGTGCTCCTGCAATTTGCCGTACCATGATCTGCGTCTTCGAAGGTGTTTCAATGATGATGGTCGAGCGTTCGTTTTCGTGACTTGATTTCGGGAGATAGGCAGCCATATGACGTCCTTTATGATGCCTGGTCATGATGACCGATCCTGCTATCGGGTACCAGTTGGCATGGACATCAAAAACCGACATGAAAATAGAAACCTGCATCCTTTGTTCGCCAAAATACTCATGTTCTTCGGTAGGTTCCACTACAACGATGGTGCCATCAGCGGGAGCCACGATCAGGCTGGGATCATCAATTTCCACCACCCTGGTCGGATTTCGGAAGAAATAGGTGAAAAACACCATGATACCACCTGATATGATGGTGGTAATGGCCAGCAGCACATTCGGGAAGCGCAGATAAACCAACATATTGATCGCGAACAAAATAAAAAGGAGAATAAGCAATATCAGCCTTCCTTCCTTATGTATCTTCATATACTTCATACCTGATGATGATTTTTCTCTGTAAGGAGAAAAAGTGTGTGTCTTTTATAATTGTTGAACAAAGGTAAAGAAATCCTTTTATATGGCAAAGCATGGTCTGTTTCTTTTCATATCCGGTAGAATTGTTTAACTTTGCATTTCTTTTGAATCAAGCAAATATTAAACTAACTTTCTCAGTATGAACTTATCTATCCTTTCTGCCATCTCTCCTGTCGACGGTCGCTATCGTTCAAAAACAGCACCCTATGCTCCGTATTTCTCCGAATATGCTCTTATTCGTTATCGTGTTCATGTTGAGGTCGAGTATTTTATAGCACTCTGCGAAATTCCTCTGAAGCAATTGAATACGGTGCCTGCCGATGTTTTTCCAAAACTACGGATGATTGTACAGAATTTTACAGAGGCAGATGCGCAAAAGATAAAAGATATCGAGAAAGTCACTAATCACGACGTAAAGGCAGTTGAGTATTTCATCAAAGAACAGTTTGATTTGCTGGGTTTAGCCCCGTTCAAGGAATTTATTCATTTCGGCCTTACCTCGCAGGACATCAATAATACGGCCATTCCGTTGACTATTAAAGAGGCGTTTGATAAGGTCTTTTATCCTGAAATAGAAAATCTGATCCGGGTACTTGCACATCTGGCCGATGAATGGAGGGATGTTTCCATGCTGGCAAAAACACATGGACAGCCGGCTTCACCTACCCGTTTGGGAAAAGAAGTCATGGTTTACGTTAACCGTCTGAACCAACAATTGTCTTTGTTGAAGTCGGTTCCGAATTCGGCCAAGTTTGGCGGAGCTACCGGTAATTTTAACGCCCATGCTGTAGCTTATCCAACGATTGACTGGAAGAAATTCGGGAATACCTTTGTTGCTGAAAAATTGGGATTAAGTCGTGAGCAGTGGACCACACAAATCTCCAACTATGATAATATGGCAGCTCAGTTCGACGGAGTGAAACGTATCAATACGATTTTGGTTGATTTTTGTCGTGATATATGGACCTATGTTTCAATGGAATATTTCAAGCAAAAGATAAAAGCAGGCGAAGTTGGATCTTCTGCCATGCCGCATAAAGTAAATCCGATTGATTTTGAAAATGCAGAAGGTAATCTGGGCATGGCCAATGCGGTGTTTGAATTTCTGGCGACTAAACTGCCGGTTTCCCGTTTGCAAAGAGACCTTACGGATAGCACCGTGCTGCGCAATGTCGGAGTACCTTTTTCGCATACCTTAATTGCAACACAGAGCATTCTGAAAGGACTGGACAAGTTGTTGCTCAATGAAACGGCGATATACAAAGATCTTGATAATACCTGGGCAGTAGTGGCCGAGGGTATTCAAACCATATTGCGCAGGGAAGCTTATCCGTCGCCATACGAAGCGCTGAAAGCCCTTACCCGCACCAATGAGGCAATCACCCAGCAATCCATCAAAGCCTTTATTGAAACGCTGGAGGTTGATGAAACAGTAAAGGAAGAATTAAGAAGAATTACCCCGAGAAACTATACAGGAGTATGATAGTTGAGAGTTGAAAGTTGAGAATTCAGAGTTGAAAATTGATGAACAAAATTTACTCTTAACTTTCAATTCTCAACTCTCAACTCTCAACTAATTAAAAGATAACCTATGTTCAAAATTTTTTCCATATTTAAAAGATTCGTTCCTCCATATAAAAAATATGTGATCTGGAGTCTTGTTTTCAATTTTCTTTCAACGATTTTCAGCTTGTTTTCTTTTGCGGCCATTATTCCTGTTTTGCAGATTCTTTTCGGCATAAAAAAATTACAGGTCAGCTATATGCAATGGTCGTGGAGCGATTCGATTTCGGAGATTCTGGCTGCAGCCAAAAACAATTTTTCTTACTATTTCCAGCAAATTGTTGATAATACGGATGTTAGTCTGACTTTGTTGTTCCTCGGGATATTCCTGATTGTAATGACTGCGTTAAAAACAGGAACAGCGTATATGGCCGTCAGGATGACGATTCCTTTAAGAACCGGTGTGGTTCGCGACCTCAGAAATCAATTGTATCGTAAAATAGTTTCATTGCCTTTAGGTTATTTTACAGAAGAGAGAAAAGGCGATATCATGTCGCGTATGACCTCCGATGTGACGGAAGTGGAGATTTCCATCCTCAGTGCTGTTGAGATGATTTTTAAAAATCCCATCATGATTTTTATTTATCTCTGTGTGATGTTTTTTATGAGTTGGGAGTTGACTGTTTTCGTTTTGTTTTTACTCCCGATAAGTGGTTGGCTGATAGGAATTGTGGGGAAAAATCTGAAACGCAGTTCAGCCGAAGCACAAGCGCAACAGGGCGAGCTGTTATCGCAGCTTGATGAAACAATAGGTGGCTTGCGCGTGGTAAAGGCATTTAATGCCGAAGGGAAATTAGAGGCACGTTTCGCAGCGTTGAACGAGCGCATCCGCAAGACGTTTAACTTTCTCCATTACCGCTACAATCTGGCATTTCCGCTCAGCGAATTTGTCGGAACGGCTGTCATTGCTATTCTGTTGTGGTTCGGTGGGGTAATCATTGTAGGAGATAACAGTTCGATTGATGCCGCAGGATTTATTTACTTTCTGATTATTTTTTACAGTATTATCAATCCCGCCAAAGATCTATCCAGAGCAACCTACGGTATTCGCAAGGGGATGGCTTCATTAGAGAGAATTGATAAGATACTGAACACCGAGAACAATATCCCCGAACCAAAAAAACCCGTTGAAATTACAGGTTTCCATGATAAAATTGAATTTAAGAACATGAGTTTCCGTTATCAGTCGGAATGGGTGTTGCAGGACATTGATCTGGTGGTTCCGAAAGGAAAAACAGTAGCGCTGGTGGGACAATCCGGTTCGGGTAAAACTACCCTGATAGATCTTTTTCCAAGATTTTATGATGTAAAAAAAGGAGAGATATTGCTTGATGGTGTCAATGTCAAGAAAATTAGAGCGCATGATATCCGCAAGCTGATAGGCAATGTGAATCAGGAAGCCATTCTGTTTAATGACTCTTTTTTTAACAACATTGCTTTCGGAGTGGAGCATGCCACTCTGGAGCAGGTGATTGAAGCGGCAAAGATAGCCAATGCCCATGAATTTATTGAAGCTACTGAGAATGGTTATGAAACAACTATTGGTGATCGTGGAAGCAAACTTTCCGGCGGTCAGCGGCAACGCATCAGCATTGCCCGTGCCATCCTCAAGAATCCGCCGATACTGATTCTCGACGAGGCCACTTCCGCACTCGACACCGCTTCGGAAAAGATGGTGCAGAAAGCATTGGAAAACCTGATGATGAACCGCACAACTTTGGTGGTGGCTCACCGGCTGTCGACCATCAAAAAAGCCGATGAAATTTGTGTGTTGCATGAAGGTCGCATTGTAGAGCGGGGAAAACATGAAGAATTAATCAATTTGAACGGATATTACAAGCGATTGGTGGATATGCAATCGTTTTGATGCCTTTCCTGTTTGATTAGAGATTTGTGCTATTGTGCTATTCTGTAGCAGGGTCGGCATAACCAACGGACATGTGTACGACCTATGTTCGGAGTAGTCTCCAGACTACGTTGTGTAAAAAACCGGCCTCTGGCTGGTATATATAAGAACAAACCTGAATTTTTAATTTATGAGCACAGGATGCCAAATTGCAGAACAAGATTCAATGCATTATGTAACGTTTCAAATCATAGGCTGGATAGATTTGTTTACAAGAAAGGTCTATAGAGATATTATTATCGATAGTTTGAAATTTTGTCAGCAGAACAAAGGATTGGAGATCTACGCTTTTGTAATTATGAGTAATCATATTCATCTGCTTATAAGCAGTAATACAGGCCAATTAAGTGAAACTATAAAAGAATTTAAGAGTTATACTGCAAAGCAAATTTTAAAAGAAATAGAGTTGGGTACAGAAAGCAGAAGAGAGTGGATGTTGAATTTATTTGAATTTGCTGCAAAAAAGCATAAACGAAATGAGAAGTATCAGGTTTGGACACATGATAACCATCCTGAGCAGATATATAGTGAAAAATTCATATTACAAAAGATTCATTATATACATGATAATCCTGTAAGAGCAGGCATTGTTGAAAAGCCGGAAGATTA
>JAYFPP010000120.1:0-2196 GCA_034927635.1 Paludibacter sp. | reverse complement strand
GAACTTTCATTGGCCGGCAATATTATGACACGAGGGATAAGGTTGAGGAGTGATTGTCGGACCGATGATACGAATACTTCCATCAGACATAAACTCCATCCTGTCGATATTAATCTGCCTTACTCCGTTATTTTTTTTGTTAAGCTTCCCAACATTGACATGTGAATGATAGATACAGAACCATTCTTTATCATCGGGAGAGCGGACAACGGTATGATGACCAGGACCAGAAACCTTTTTTGGTAGCGACTGATTTGTCAGGATAGGATTTTTATCATATTTTTTGAAAGGTCCTGTTGGAGAGGTGGATGTGGCATAACCCAGTGAATAGCTATCACCACAAAAACAATTGGCCGAAAACATGAGATAATAGAGATTGTTGTGTTTGATGATGACGGTTCCTTCGTTCCAGTAATCGTTTTCCGAAGGTGAGAATTCCCATGCCTGCTCGGGATATATCAGCATTTTGGGAGTGGATAATTTTTTCGAAAGATCAGGAGAAACTTCCATGACCCAAATTTCGCTTCTTCTTTTGCCTCCCAGTTCTTTTACCGGATTGGTCGACATGGCATTGGAATAGTACATATAGGTTTTGCCGTCATCATCCACAAAGACATGTGAGTCGATGGAGCCCTTATTTCCGTTGTCGATAAAAGGTTTGTCATCAACATCCTTAAATGGCCCGGTTGGTTTATCTGAAACAGCGACGCCGATATGCTTGATATCATCGGCTCTGGATGCAGTGTAATGAAGATAGTATTTGTCTTTAATTTTAATAACTTCAGGAGCCCAGAAATTTTTTACTGCCCATTTGCAGTTTTTTGAAGGTAATACATCCCCCTTAAATTCCCAGTTTACCAAATCACGGGAAGTAAAACAGGGGTATTCGTTGCTGGTGATGTACATATAATAGGTGCCATCAGTATCCTTAAAAACATAAGGATCAGCCATGGTTGAGATTTTCTTTCCATTGTATTTCCCCGGTTTAAGGATGGGATTAGTATAGGTTTGTGCCTGAATTGTCAGAATAAACAGGCTCAGGAGAAGCAATAAAAGCTTTTTCATATAATATTCAAATAGATGATTCCGGACTAATTTTAATTATCGCTTAATAACACGGGTATTGTAATGTTCATTGCCGTCGGTCAAAGTCAGCTGATAACAACCGGCAGGTAAAGGTGAAATGTCAATCGAACTTTTCGACTTTACCGGATAGGTATATGTTTGGCCGAGCATTGATGTAATACGAAGCATTGCATTTTCTGTTTTTACACCCTGACGGATTTCAATATGATTATCCACCACCGTTGGGTAAACCTGCAGTGGCCGGTCGGCAATTCCTGTTACCCCCGAATAGAACGGATAGGGTTGTTCTGTAATTGTCGGTCCGGTTACTTCTACACCCCCGTTGGGAAGAAAAACCATACGGTCGATATTGATTTCGCGAATGCCATTGTTGTTGGAGTTGAGATTTCCTACATTGACATGCGAATGATACACAAAAATCCATTCGCTGTCGTCGGGAGAGCGGGTGATGCAGTTATGTCCGGGTCCCGAAACATAGGCGCTTACTCCGGCATTCGACAGGATAGGGTTTCCTGAAAATTTGGTGAAAGGACCCATGGGAGAGGTGGAAAAAGCATATCCCACAGCATAGTTGGCAGCACAATAACAGTTGGACGAAAAGAAAAGATAATAGAAACCGTTGTTTTTTATCACAACCGCTCCTTCATTCCAGTAACTAGAACTGTTGGGATTATATTCCCAGCTTTGTTGCGGATAAATGAGCATAACATGATCAGAAATTTGAGTCGACAAGTCAGGTGAAACCTCCACTACCCATATTTCACTTCTTTTTTTTGAGGGATCTTCAGGGATAGGGTTGGTCGACATGGCATTGGAATAATACATAAACGTTCTTCCGTCATCGTCAATAAATATATGAGAGTCGATGGTACCTTTAGCACCATGATCGATAAAAGGATAATCATTTACATCCACAAAGGGGCCGGTAGGTTTGTCGGCAACAGCGATGCCGATATGTTTCACTTCATCATCTCTTCCGGCAGTATAATGAAGGTAATATTTTGATCCTATACGGATGACTTCGGGCGCCCAAAAGCCATTGGTGGCCCATTTTCTGTTGGTTCCCGTAAAGACTTTTTTCTCATAGGTCCAGTTGACAAGGTCTCTGGA
>JAYFPP010000001.1:0-5328 GCA_034927635.1 Paludibacter sp. | reverse complement strand
GCAATATGCAAAAAGAAATGATATCCTTCCTGTAGGAATTGGAGTGGGAACACCCGGAATTGTCGACCGCACCAACCGCATAGTGTTGGGAGGAGCCGATAATATCGTGGGTTGGTCGCAGGTTCCATTATCAGACAGGTTGGAAACAGCCTGCCATCTGCCGGTTATCATCAATAACGATGCGAATCTGATGGGTCTGGGTGAACAGGCTTATGGAGCTGCCCGCGATTGTTCCGACGTACTTTTTATCACAGTGGGAACGGGAATTGGAGGTGCCATCATCATCAATAATCAACTTTTTGGCGGATACGATAACCGTGGTACTGAATTAGGACATATTCCGCTCTTTGCCGACGGAATCGCCTGTTCCTGCGGAAGTGTCGGTTGTCTCGAAGCCTATGCATCCACAGGGGCACTGATCCAACAGTTTAAAGATCGTTGCAATCAAATCGGAGTTATACTCAGTGATGAAATTACCGGCAGATATATCATTGAACTTTATCTTCAGCATGTTCCTGTAGCTGTTGAATCGGTACATGAACATTGTAGGTTCCTGGGTCGTGGAATTGCAGGTTTGGTAAATATTTTCAGTCCGCAAAGGGTAGTGATAGGCGGAGGGATCTCTGAATCAGGTCCTTTTTACATTGAAAAGGTAAATGAATATTATCAGCAATATGTGATGCCCGATTGCGGAGTGAATACTCAATTATGCCCGGCATCACTGGGGAATCGGGCAGGTATACTGGGAGCAGCGCGCCGGGCTTTCATGAGTCAGTAAAATCACCATCAAATGAAGCGTAACTCCTTTCTATTAACGATTATTGTTTCAGCATGTTTTTTCAGTGCTCCTGAATCGTTTTCACAACCCCGACCGGATGTTGTGTGGAAGGAAATCAATGGGGTAATGATGCCCTTGCCTCCTCCGGTTCATCCCCGTTTATATCTTCGCAGAGAACAGGTGGCTGACTTGTCTGTACGAATCAATGATAGTGACCTGGCAAAGGTGTGGGGTGACCTGCAAAAGATGAAAATCGACAAAACTTCGGCAGAAATACCGGCAACAAAAGACTGGCGATTTTATTTCGATACAAAGGGATTACTTAACAGGGCTGAAATGAAAGCCATGGATTACCTGATGACAAGTAATGCACAAACGGGTCGTGAAGCAATCACAATGATTATTGATACGCTGGAAACAGCTGTGTATCCTAATATCAGTGACATTTCAAGGGCCATCGGACGTCTGATGGTGACGGGAGCAATCGTGTACGACTGGTGTTATCCTCAGTTAACTGCCGGCGAAAAAACACGTTTTATCAATGCCTTTATTCGATTGGCCGGAATGCTCGAATGCGGTTATCCGCCGGTAAGGGGAAATTCGGTGGTAGGGCATGTTTCGGAGTGGATGCTGATGCGCGATTTATTATCTACCGGTGTTGCCATTTATGATGAATATCCGGAAATGTACCATTTGTCGGCCGGACGTTTTTTCAGCGAACACCTGCCTGTTCGTAACTGGTTTTATCCTGCAGAAGCTTATCATCAGGGAATGTCCTACCTGAATGTACGCCTGTCGAACGATTTATTTGCTCTGTGGATTCTCGATCGTATGGGCGCAGGTAATGTTTATCATCCATCGCAACAGTACGTGCTCTATGACATGATTTACAAACGGCGGCCTGATGGCCAGATAATGGCTGGTGGCGATGTGAACTATTCCAGAACGAATATCACAAAATATCCTTTGGCAACCTTGCTGGCAGGAAGTTATTACAAGAATCCCTATATCAATTATGAATTCAGAAAAGATCCGAGGATGCCCGATAATCAGGCTAAGTTATTTGATTTTCTCTGGCGGGATACGAAACTGACAACGAAAAGTCCGGTGGATTTACCCCTAACCAGGTATTCAGGATTTCCATATGGATGGATGATTGCCCGTACCGGATGGGGAACAGAAAGTGTCATTGCAGAAATGAAAATCAACGAATATAATTTTGTGAACCATCAGCATAACGACGCGGGAGCTTTTCAGATTTATTATAAAGGTCCGCTGGCCATTGATGCCGGAATGTACGAAGGTTCATCAGGCGGATATAACAGTCCGCACAACAAAAACTTTTTTAAACGTACCATAGCCCATAACAGTTTGTTGATTTATGATCCCGGAGAAAAATTTCCTGCTTCTGCTTACGGAGGAGAGGATAAGTCCGATTATGTAACCAACGATGGCGGTCAGCGGTTGCCTGGTATCAACTGGGGTCCTCCGGCTAATCTGAACGATATGCTGACCGGGAATTTTAAAACCGGACAGGTGCTGGCAAGCGGTTTTGGTACAGACAGCCTGGCTCCTGATTATTCCTATCTCAAAGGAGACATTACTCAGGCCTATTCTTCAAAAGTAAAAGAGGTGAAACGTTCTTTTGTATTTCTGAACCTGAAAGAAACGCCAATTCCTGCAGTACTCATCGTGTTTGATAAGGTGGTGGCTTCAAAACCTGAATTCAAAAAATACTGGTTGCTCCACAGCATCGAAGAGCCATTAATAACAGGTAATACAATTACCATCCGCCGTACCCTGAATGGCGACAGCGGTAAATTAGTCAATACAGTATTACTTCCTGAAATAAGCAATGCAGGAATTGTTCCGGTAGGCGGACCGGGAAAAGAATTCTGGGTATTTGGCACTAACTATCCGAACGAGCCTGCTGATGGTAAGGACGAAGCGAATGAACGTGGCGCCTGGAGAGTGGAGATTTCTCCGAAAAAAGCAGTAGCCGAGGATTATTATCTGAATGTCATGCAAATGATGGCTAATAATCAAAACAATATGTATGAGGTAAAATACCTGGATGGAGATAAAGTGATTGGTGTACAGATTGCCGACCGAATCACCACCTTCAGTAAAAATTCACTTCCGGTGAAAAGTTCTTTCAGTGTGCAGGCCAGTGGAACAGGAACTTTTAAATTCGTGCTTACCGATTTAACTCCCGGAACATGGGAGGTGACGAAAGACAGCCTGCCATATTTGTCTGATCATACCGTAAAAGCAAAGGATGGAATTCTGGCTTTCGAAGGCACGGAAGGTACCTATAAGATGATAAATCTGTCGGACACTTCAAGTGGAGAAATCACAAATGATGATCATTCTGGTTTAAAGCTTTATCCGAATCCAGCATCAAAGCTGTTGAACATAGATCTTTCAGGTTATGAAAATCAGCAGGCCGAAATCACGGTGTTTACAGGTGAGGGAAAAATAATTACCAAAATGACAGCGTCATTGAATGAAATAAATCAAACACAATATGTTATAAATATCGACAGGTATCCGGCCGGAATTTTTCTTGTAGCCTTAAGTACAGAAAAATTCGTGAAATTCGGCAGATTTATTAAGCAGTAAAAAAATAATTATTAACATCAATCTAATCAAGCAAAAATGAAAAGCAGTTTCAAATTTTCCGTGATGAGCTTCATAACTTGTTTCTTCGTTATATCAGGTTTGTACTCACAGCCAAAGACGAATGTTGAATGGAAAACCGTAGATGGAGTCAGGATGCCCATACCACCTCAAAATGTACATCCACGCTTGTATCTGAGAGCAGAACATATCGCTGATCTTCCTCAACGTATGAAGGATCCGGCATTAAAAAATGTATGGAACGATTTGCAGAAAATGCAGGCCGATCCTACGCCGGAGGAAGCGCCAAAAGTAAAAGACTGGCGGTATTATTTCGATACCAAAGGATTATTAACACGGGTGGAACTGAAAGCCATGGATTATCTCATTAGCGGTAAAAAAGAAACAGGTCGCGAGGCAATCAACATGATTATTGATACGCTTGAAACAGCAGTTTATCCTGAAATCAGTGATATCTCAAGGGCGATCGGACGTCTGATGATTACCGGATCAATCGTATACGACTGGTGTTACGACCAACTCACTCCTTCTGAAAAAGACCGTTTTGTGAAAGCTTTTGTACGTTTGGCCGAAATGCTGGAATGCGGTTATCCGCCGGTGAAGGATAACTCCATCGTGGGACATGCTTCTGAATGGATGATTATGCGCGATTTGATTTCAACCGGTATTGCTATTTACGATGAATATCCGGAGATGTATAATCTTTCTGCCGGACGTTTTTTCAGGGAACACCTGCCGGTGCGCAACTGGTTTTATCCTGCGCAGGCTTATCATCAGGGCATGTCGTACCTGAATGTAAGGTTCTCCAACGACTTGTTTGCCTTGTGGATTTTCGACAGGATGGGAGCGGGGAGAGTGTATCATCCTTCGCAGGAATTTGTTTTGTTTGACATGATTTACAAACGTCGTCCTGACGGTCAGGTGATGCCGGGCGGTGATGTGAATTATACCCGTAAAAGAGCTCAGAATTATGCTTTGCCTTCCTTCCTCGCCGGAAGTTATTACAAGAATGAACATCTGCAATATGAATTCATGAAAGAACCCAGAGTCGATAATCAGAATAAACTTTTTGAATTCTTATGGCGGGATACTAAACTGGCGGCTAAACGTCCTGACAATCTCCCACTTACCCGTTACTCCGGTTCTCCTTACGGTTGGATGGTAGCCCGCACCGGATGGGGAAATGAAAGTGTTATTGCCGAGATGAAAATCAATGAGTATAATTTTCTGAATCATCAGCATCACGATGCCGGCGCTTTTCAGCTTTATTACAGGGGTCCGTTGGCCATCGATGCTGGTACTTATCAGGGTTCTGCAGGTGGGTATAACAGTCCGCATAACAAGAATTTCTTTAAACGAACTATTGCGCATAACAGTCTGTTGATTTATGATCCCGACGAAACTTTTGCCGCATCGGGCTATGGTGGCTCTGATAAATCAGATTTTGTAACCAATGATGGCGGTCAGCGTTTGCCCGGAAATAACTGGCGACCTGCAAGTAATCTGAAAGAACTACTGACGGGCGATTTTAAAACCGGCCAGGTGCTGGCAACAGGTTTTGGTCCGGATAGTGTTGCTCCTGATTACTCATATCTGAAAGGCGATATTACGAAAGCCTATTCTTCAAAAGTAAAAGAAGTGAAACGTTCGTTCGTGTTTTTGAATTTCAAGAATGCACAGATACCTGCTGCCCTCATTGTGTTTGATAAAGTAGTTGCTGCGAAGCCTGATTTTAAAAAATTCTGGTTGCTTCATAGCATTGAAGAACCGCAGATTGCCGGAAATACGGTCACAATTCGCCGCACCAAAAATGGTGATACCGGCATGCTGGTCAACACCGTTTTACTTCCTGAAATCAACAATGCTGATATTGTGCCGGTGGGTGGCCCCGGAAAAGAATTCTGGGTGTT
>JAYFPP010000248.1:0-6875 GCA_034927635.1 Paludibacter sp. | reverse complement strand
ACAATCCTTTTCAGTTGGGCGTTCCTTTTATATGGTGCTCCAACAATTTAGTGGTGGCTATGGCGACTCAATGCAGATTGTATCGTGAACTGACCGGCGACAAGCGCTTTATCCAAATGGAAAATGCCCTGATCGACTGGCTTTTCGGATGTAATCCCTGGGGAACGAGCATGATTGTTGGTTTACCTGTCAAAGGCGATTATCCGTCCGATCCTCATTCTGCCCTGTGGCACAACCACCGGATTCAAACGCTCGGAGGATTGGTGGATGGTCCGGTGTACAGCAGCATTTTTAACCGTCTCTTAGGGATTCATCTTACCAAAGCGGATGAATATGCTCCGTTTCAGACCGATTGGGCAGTATACCACGATGATCATGCCGATTATTCTACCAATGAACCCACGATGGACGGTACAGCTTCACTTACCTATATTCTTTCGGCCAAACAGTCGGAAGAAGCTACAGATTCTTTAGATAAAAGTGTGTATCATCAGGGCGGTATAATACGGATGAATCCTGAAAAGAAAGAAATTGCCCTCATTTTTTCGGGTCATGAATATGCCGATGGATTTGAAACTATCTTCGCCTGTCTGAAGAAACATCAGATTCCTGCTTCATTCTTCTTTACAGGTGACTTCTACAGGAATCCTTCGTACACGAAACTAATCAGAAAACTAAAACAGGAGGGCTTCTATCTGGGGGCACATTCCGATCAACATTTGCTGTATTGCTCGTGGGATAAACGCGATTCTCTGCTGGTGGATAAAACAGCTTTTCTTTCCGACCTGAAAGCAAATTATGCAGAAATGTATAAGTTCGGAGTCAAACAAAGTGATGCTACCTTTTTCCTCCCGCCATTTGAATGGTACAACGACAGTATCAGTGCATGGGCAAAAGAAGCCGGTATGCAAATCATCAATTTTACCCCGGGGACCTATTCTAATGCTGATTACACCATCCCAGAGATGAAAAATTATTACTCAAGTAAAGATATTTACGATAAAATATTGCAGGCTGAAAGCAACAATACCCTCAATGGAAACATCTTACTTTTCCATATCGGAACTTCAGAGAAACGCACTGATAAGTTTTATCCCTATATGGACAAACTAATAAAAACATTGAAACAAAAGGATTATAAATTTGTAAAATTCAATTAATAACAACTAAAAATAAGCGCATATGAAAAAATTATTTTTTATCAGCATCGTATGTTTATGCATCACATCACTAACTGCTCAAACCATCACCATTGAAAGGACCTATCGCGCGATGGAACAAAAAGGCTTTCATCCTCAATTCAATGCCAACGGGGAAATGCTGGCTTTCACTTCCGAATCATATATAGGACTCAATGTTTATCGTTTCAATGATAAATCGGTTGTAAAGGTATCCGAAGAAGCCGGCGCTGGTTTTCAGCCGGTTTTCAGCAATAACAATGACAAAGTATTTTTTAAAAACACCATCTACGAATCAAGATTACGAAAAGAAGGATTAAAAAGCTATGATTTTGCGAGTAACAGACAATCGGAAATGCTTACGCCGCGTCGTAACATGAAACAACCGCAATCGTACCAAAACGGGGTGGTGGTTTTTGCCGAAACCAAACTCGTAAAATCAACCTTCGGCAGGACAAAAGCACCTGTCACAGAGTATATATGGAGCGATGGCAGCAATCTGAATATCTTCCGTAACAATAAAATCCAGCGGCTTAATCCTGTGAAAGGTGCCAACGGATATGTATGGGCTTCTTTGTCGCCCAACGGCAAAATGATACTGTTTACCGCTGCTGGTGAAGGTACTTTTGTTTGTGATTTGAACGGAAAAATTATGGCAAAACTGGGCTATCTGAACGCACCGGTATGGTATAACGATAATTTCGTGGTGGGCATGCAGGACAAAGACAATGGTGAATATGTTACAGAGTCAAAAATTCTGATGAAAAGTCTGGATGGAAAATCAGAAAAGATTTTGAGCACGTCAGATCAAATCGCAATGTACCCGACTGCAGCCGTTACGGCAAATAAAGTGGCTTTCAACACAGCCAAAGGCGAAATTTATGTGGTTGAGTTAAAAATCGGGAAATAAAGAAAAACAATGAAAACAAAATTTATAAGATTAACAACGCTGGTATTTTTTACGCTAATAGCTTTTACCCTACCGTCTCAGGACCTTACCGGTATAAAAATTCATATTAACCCCGGACATGGCGGATGGGACAGCGACGACAGGGGCATTCCCACCCCACTGTACCCGAGCGTATCAGCCAATGTGGGTTTTTGGGAATCGCAAAGTAACCTCGATAAGGGTCAGCAACTAAAAACCATGCTGGAAGCCCTCGGGGCATCTGTACAGATATCCCGCACCCAAAACCGGACACAGGACGATTTATCGCTTTCGACCATTGTACAAATGGCCAACGAATTTCAGGCAGATTTCATGCTATCTATCCACAGTAATGCCGGAAACGGAATTGCCAATTATGTACTACAACTATTTGCAGGCAAGACTGATGGCGATACGTACACCTACCCTACTCCCACTCCAAAATCAAACGAAGGCAGGGACATTAGTACTGAAATTGCCAAAAATCTGATCAAAAATAAACTTACTTACTGGACGGCCCCCAACTATAATGTATCCGGCGATAAAACCTACGCACGTATGTACATGGGCTGGTCCGACGGTTATGGAGTAATGCGCGGACTTACTGTGCCTGGTGTAATTTCCGAAGGTTCCATGCACGATTATATTCCTGAGACTTACCGTTTGATGAATATGGAATACAAATGGCTGGAAGCATGGAACTTTAAAAAAGCTTTCTGCACCTATTTTAAACAGGCTGAAATCCCGACAGGTAACATTGCCGGCTACGTAAAAGATGGACGGAATCTGATTCTCGATGGTTCTTACAAAAAATACGGAAAGGATGTGTTACTCCCTCTTGACAGCGCTAAGCTTACTATTCTGGAAACCAATCAGACTTATATCGTAGATAAGAACCGAAATGGTATCTATGTTTTCAAGGATTTACAACCAGGCATTTACAACATAAAAGCAGAAGCTAAAGGTTACTATCCTCAAACACAACAAATCACCGTTCTGAAAAACGAAATCAATTACCTGAGTTTTGAACTTAATAAAGTACGTAACACACCTCCTCAGGTGACCAGTTATTCTCCCAATGTAGCGTTGACCGACAGCGTGGTACCATCAACCGACATTGTCCTGAAATTCAACTGGGATATGGACGAAGCCTCCACGCGGGCTGCTTTCTCAATCACACCCGCGGTGGAAGGTACCCTGACTTTTGAAGATAGTCAGTATGTGCTGCGCTTCACACCTTCAATGCCGCTCGAAAAATCCACGCTTTATACTGTTAGACTCGATAAATCGGCCAAACATCCGGATAACATGAACATGGAACAAGACTTTGTATTCCAATTTGTTACGAAAAGCCGAAACCGGCTGGCTTTACTCGAAAGTTATCCTGCAAATGGGAACAAAGGTGTTTATGCTACAAAACCACTGTTCTATTTTATCTTCGACAAGCCTTTGGACACTTCGAATATTCGTGACGAGATCAATGTGTATAATGCTTCCGGAACGGCGATAAGCAAAACTACCCGATCAGTATTAATCAATAAGTTAGGAACAGCCTACGGCGACATTTATTTTGAACTGACTGAACCGCTTAATGCCGGCAGCAATTATACTGTTCGCCTGGGTAGCGAAGCAATGGACAATACGGGAGTAAAACTGGTTGATCCTATTGTGATTAACTTTACGGCATCGGCAGTAACAGTAACAGATAAAACCATCATCGAAAATTATGAAACAGATGGAAAATATGTGTATGATACGACGCAAAGCGAAAACGATTCTTTATCGTCAGTAATACGAAGTTCCACTAAAAAACTCTTTGGAAGCTATGCCTACAAGTTGAAAACCAACTTCAAAAATGCATCAGCCTCAGCAGTCTATCGAATCAACGAACCTTCTATTACTACTGAGACTTCGAAAGTATTCGGTTTGCATGTTTACGGGGATATGTCGGGTAATGAATTGCAGTTGCAGTTCCGTTCGGCAACATCCGAAACCGATGTGAGATACTTAAGACTCTGTGATCTGAACTTCATCGGATGGGAATTTGTTGAAGCTAAGTTTACTGAGATGGCCAATTATCAGTTGACCGGAATTCGCATTTTACGAAAAAACAGTGTTTTGTCAAAATCAACTGAAATTTATGTGGATAATTTATTACAGTACGACGCACCCATTTCCGGATTGGACCCGCATAGTTTCGATCAAAATATCAGGATCTATCCCAATCCCGTTTCCGATGTATTATTTGTAAAATCCGACGAAAATGAAGTACCTTTGTTGCAACTTTATTCGCTCAGTGGTGTTTTATTGAAAGTCGTGAACGGCAAACAAATGTCGGTAAACGAATTTGAACCCGGGACCTACCTGTTGAAAGTAAAAACTTCGAAAGGGGTGTTTGGTAAAGTGGTGATGATTAGCAAGTAAAAATAAAAAAACAACCATATAAGTCATATAAGGGACATATAAGTTTAAGATAAAAACAGTCAAACAGATATTAAGTTTTTAAGATTTAATTTTCCACAAAAACTTATATGTTCCTTATATGACTTATATGGTAAAAAAAACAGAAATCGGAAACACAAAAACATGATTGAATCTTTTTTAAAAGAAATCTCCCAACAAATCCCATCAGAACGCATCCACACCGATGCCATGCGTCGTTTAGCCTGGGGAACCGATGCAGGTTTCTACCGTTTGATTCCACAGATAGTGCTGCATACTGAAAATGAGAACGAAATAATTTCGATCATAAAATCAGCCCGTAAACACAAGGTTCCCCTTACCTTCAGGGCAGCCGGCACAAGTTTATCGGGACAAGCCATCAGCGACTCGGTATTGGTAATCGCCGGTAAAGGCTGGGAGAAATATACGGTTGCAGAAGATGCAACCTCCATCCGTCTGCAACCGGGTATTATCGGCCAGCGGGTCAACAATATTCTGAAACCTTTCGGAAAGAAGTTTCCACCTGATCCGGCTTCTCTCAAATCGGCCATGGTGGGCGGCATCGTGCTGAACAATGCTTCGGGCATGAGTTGCGGCATCCATGAGAATAGCTATAAAATGATTAAAACAGCGCGTTTGATCATGGCCGATGGAACGCTTCTGGATACGGGTGACGAAAAAAGCAAAGAAGCATTTCGTAAAACCCATTCCGATTTTATCCGTCGTATCTCTGCATTACGGGAGCAAGTGTTTGCTGACAAACAACTTACCCAACGCATTCGCAAAAAGTATTCAATCAAAAACGTCACCGGGCTCAACATTCTTCCTTTTGTTGAATTCGATGACCCTTTTGATATCATCACCCATCTGATAACCGGCTCCGAAGGTACGCTTGCTTTTCTGGCCGAGGTGGACATGCTAACAACCAATGATTTAGCCTACAAAGCCAATGCTATGCTCTTCTTCGAAAATAATCGTACGGCAAGTGAGTTGGTGGTGGCACTGAAAAAATCACCGGTTAGCGCCGTGGAGTTTTTCGATCGCAAAGCATTAAAATCGGTGGAAGACGACTCTCCTGCCCTGCCATTGAAATCGCTTCCTGAAAATGGGTCTGCACTGCTCATCAAAATTGAGGCTGAAAGTGAACACGAACTGGCAGAAAAAACAGCCAAGGTCAACCAGATTGTTTCAGGATTCAAAACCCTCTATCCTGCCCGTTTTACTACCGATGAGAAAGAATACAGTGCTTACTGGACCATGCGTTCGGGCATTTTCCCGACGGTGGGAGGAACGCGTCCTATCGGCACTACCTGTCTGATTGAAGATGTGGCTTTTCCAATGGAAGTATTTGCAGATGCCATCGAAGATCTGCGGGATATATTAGACCGCAATGGGTATGGCGAAGCTGTGATCTACGGACACGCGCTGGAAGGCAACTATCACTTTATCCTGAATCAGGCATTTAGTACGCCCGAAGCTATCGCTCAATACGAAAAGCTGATGAACGAGGTGATCGATCTGGTGGTCGATAAATACGACGGTTCCCTCAAAGCAGAGCACGGAACCGGTCGCAATATGGCACCATTTGTCCGCCGCGAATGGGGCGATACGGCTTTTGCCCTGATGCAAGAGGTAAAACAACTCTTCGATCCTGAAGGAATTCTGAATCCTGGAGTAATCTTTAATACCGATCCTGAATGTCACCTGAAAAATATCAAACCGCTTCCTGAAGCACATCCTATCATCGATAAGTGCATCGAATGCGGTTTCTGCGAGGTGAACTGCCTCAGTTGGGGCTTTACGCTATCCTCCCGTCAACGCATCGTGGTACAAAGAGAAATCACCCGGCTACGGCAAAGTGGTGAAAATCCCGAATTACTAAAAGAACTTGAAGCTGGCTATGTCTATGCAGGTGACCAAACCTGTGCCGGCGACGGACTTTGCGCCACTTCGTGTCCGGTGGGTATTAATGTCGGAGATTTTATTCATGTGGTACGCGAACAGCATAACGACCGCCATCCCCGCAACAAACGCATCGGCAAATGGACGGCAGATAACTTCAGTTTCCTGAGTGGCACACTGAAAACAGCTTTAACAGCGGCAAATGCTGCCAGAGTTGTTTTGGGAAATGACAATGTGGATAAGTTAGGAAAAACACTACATCGCGTCAGTGGCAACAACATCCCGCTGTGGACATCCACCCTTCCGAAACCCGGAAAGAAAATCAAATCGCTTGTACAACCCAAATCAGACCTGAAAGTGGTTTATTTCCCGAGCTGTCTGAACCAAATGATGGGTAATTCAGCCAACGATCCCGAACAGGTACC
>JAYFPP010000165.1:0-22822 GCA_034927635.1 Paludibacter sp. | reverse complement strand
CTCCGAAGCATACAAATCGATGTATTGGGCATATAATGCAGCCCCGAATCCGTTGGCATAACCCTCGTTGCCGATGTACCAGTTTTTTACATTATAGCCTTTGTCCACACAATACTGAATCAATCTTCTGGCCTCGGCAAGACCTTCGGCATCGGTACGATAGAACTTCCCTGAACGGATATTCACTCCCACCATGGGGAGGGCATTTACTTTCCTGCACCAGGAGATGTACTCGTCGAGATCCATATAATTCTCAGCAGGAATATTCTTTTCCACATAATTAGCAGTATCCCAGCGATCGGGGCCAAAATTATCGCCCGTTAGATTATCCCAGTGGTAAGACATAACCACTGTTCCTCCCGGCCACCTTATGATTCCTGTTTTCGCAGCACGCATCCAGTTGGCAATGCGTTCATCTTTATAGATATTATCCGCCTCATTGCCATATACAAAATGTGACCCGTTGGCCAGAGGCGAAATGATATGCTGAGGTTTTGCTGCATCAAGTGCGACATTCACATTGGCTATAGTTTCGCTACTACCACCTGTAACAACCCCATAAAACGCCAACTCATCAATCTGCCAGTCGGCCGCGACAGACCCTGCCGCACTTTGTGTCGACGTAAAAGAGAAATAAGCGGTATCGTTCAGTTGCTGAGGTCCGGCAGAAGGGACAAAACTTTTCCTTTCCCAGTTCTCCGGTATCGGATAGCCTGCATTGGCACCTGAATAAATCATATTTGAAAGAATTACCGGTGAAGATTTAAGGGTATCATACAAATAACAGCGGGCATTCAGGGTATTGCTGTTCCCTTTTTTACTGAGTACCTCTACCTTTGTAATAACGACCTGATAACCGGCTTCAGCGGCAAGCGATAAATAACCGTAACGATTGTTGGCTACTGCAGTGTACATGTTTTTTACCGAAAGATAATCGACACCTGATTGCAAAGCCATCTCAAGACTGATAGCTGTAGTATTGAAAACACCAAACTCGTTCCCTGAATAAATACCGGCATGTTTTGTTACGGGAAGTTTCGATCCGTTAGTAAAATCATATTTCAGCAATAGTTCCTCGGCCTGCGGCAAAGCCACAAGCCACTGCAATGACAACAGTACGGATAAAGAAAATAACAGAATATGCTTCATATTAATTTAATTCAAAAAATAAAATTAATCAGTTGCCGCTTAACCCTGACGGCAACTGATACTAACCAAACAACACGAATCCTTTTTTTAACTTATTGTACCACTATCTTTTGTACGGACATCCCATCATTGCCCATTTTAAGAAAATACACGCCTTTCCCGGGAAGTTTCGTCTGAAAATACTCGGGAAGCTGTTCCTGCCGAAGCACCAGCTGACCTGATAGATTATAAATGCTTAATACGGAGTGTTGTTTTCCTTTGACATGTAAAATATTATCTTCAGTCCATATCTTTCCTGAAAACACCTTATTTACTGCTGAGGTTTGCACTGCAACTGCCTTTATCGGTAATATTTTTATTGCTTCATCACTTTCAATTTTCAATTCAGCCGTGAATTCTCCAGCTTCCTGTGCCGAGAAATTCACCTGAATATTTTTACCGTATTCCAGTTCTGTTACGGTAGCCGAATGCTGATCCAGACTGAAATGAGCATTAGTGTCTCCAACAATAGATATTTCTACGGTATTTTCAAGCAGTTCACCAAAAACAGTTATTTTCCGTGTTTGAGATTGTCCTTTATCTGTATTGAATATAATACTGTCAGCATCGGCAAGTATAGTGGGAACAGTAATCGTCGGTTTAATAACCTCTCCATATACCGTAATTTCATCAAAGCTAATGACCTCGGTAAGCGATGTTCCCGTGGCAATACCAATACCGAAACAAAGATTTGCATCGGTCTGGGCAGGTGTTGTGGCATTGGCCATAAGCGATACAACACTATAGGATGTTGTGGCAATACCATTTTTCTGTGCTCCTTTAGTAGTGACAGGAGGAAAGGTTTTCCCATAATTAAATATCCCGTTAACCGCCTGTGCAGTCGATTTCTTCATATTCAGATCAATCTGCGTCACCTTAAACGAATACAGAGGATTACTGATGATTTCAAATCCTACATAGCGATGATTGGCGATATAGAAAACACTCCAGTTGGAGGTTACAAGGGCATTATCAGCAAAATTGCCGGTAATGGCACTTCCGATTTTTATATCAGAAACCCTTATACCCTTCTTCACATCAACGGGGGTAGCCTGATTCTCGCCGGTCGTAAAAGGAAAGCGTGCGATCCAGTTTTTTTCGGATGGTGGCGGTAATGTTACATCAGGCATATTAAACACCGATTTGGCAAAAGCATACATTTTCAGGATGACATCTTCGTATTTATCAGAACTTCCCTGATTAAAGAAGGCATGTACATAATAGTCGTAGATATTCTTTTCTGCACGTCCACCTTTTTTCAGCACTGAATCACAAAGCGCCACCGATTGAAGATAGGAAATAGTGAAATCGGCCGTACCATGAAAAACTGCCACCGCCGGAATATCTTCAACATTATCAGGGATATAATTGATGGATGAAATCACATCACGGCTTGCCTGAGTGGGATAATCCACTAAATAGGGAGAAGAGCCACTGCCAAAACTTCCGGCCAGATTGTGCTGAAAATCATAAATGCCGTTACAACCCATGTACAATTTACATCCGTTACCGTTGTGCTTCATGGCAGCCAGCGAAGCCAGAGGTGTTCCTGCCGAACCGGCAGCATAACCAAAACGGGTCATATCGAGTCCCCATTCAGCAGCATGAGCTTGTACAAAAGCAAAGACATCAGCCAGTTCCTGCATGCCCTGATTAAAATCTCCTCCCTGAGAAATTACCGAATAGGTTATCCTCACACCGGCAATCCCACGGGAAGCCAGATAGGTTGACTGATTCACAAAAGCAGTGGTACCTCCGTTCGACCAGCCTCCACCATGTACCCAGATAATAAAAGGATGCGGTCCGGTGGTAAGCTTTGGAATATCTACCTCCAGACTCAAGGAATGAGTATCGTAAGTTTTGAAGGCATATTTCAGGGTAGTGCAATGTGCGTAATCGTTATCGCTTATCAGCACAGGTTGATAACCGGCATAGGCGATATATGCATCCGCCGGTAAAGCAGCACAACCTCCTGTAACCAGAGGACATATTTTAGTCGCATCGGTCAGCGTATAACTGCCTTCCGAACCCGACAAAGCCATCCCATAGCGGTTCTTCTGTGCCGAAACTGAAAAGATTATACTGAAGACTGAAAGTATGCTCAACAAAACAACTTTTGTTGAGCATATGAAATGTATTTTTTTCATTTAAAAATTCTGTTAATCATCTTTTAATGAATCATCACTTTATGTGATAAAGTGTTACCGTTCTTTTCAATTTTAAGCAGGAAGCATCCCCGGTTATTCACGCTGATAGTTGCCTGATCAGCAATATTATTCTGTTCCGCGATTTTCACTCCGGCAACACTGTACACAATAACATTTGCTCCTGCATATCCAGATAATACAATGTCGGATGCGTTTACCAACACTTTACCCGTTTCTGTTATGGACATACCTGTCGTATTATCGGAAATGGCAGTCAGGCTTATCTCCCGGCTTCTGAAATCAGAAGTGCCGATGATCAGTTTATCCGTATAAGTTCCGGTTGTCAGAGGTGCATTAAATCTCACCTGAACAGTAGTACCGGCAGTGGCAGTCGCCTGAGCAACCGTTGCACCTGTCAGCAGAGTGAAATTCGTACCACCCTCCAGTGATAAATTTAAATCACCGGTCAGGTTATATCCTTTAATGGCAATATCCACCGTCTTTTGTCCGCCGGGAACTGTGGTTCCAAAGTTCTCTACCTTGTTCAGCGGGATATTTAATGCCGGCAATGAAGAGTAATTCACAACAATACTATCAACAATAATTTCATTCAAATCAACTTTTCGTCCGGTGAAAGTCAGTTTGCTTGAAGATGTTCCAACAAAAGTTGTTGTTGTGTACCTGCGTAACGAAATGGAAGTATTTATACTATCATAAATCAACTGGTTGCCATCCAGAAAAACCTTAAACTTACCGTCGGTATCAACCACCAGACTTCTTGCCTTAAAGAACAGGTCAAAAGGCTGACTCAAATCCAGCGTCGGCGTTGTTAAGAAAGCTGAATCAGCATTCGTTGATCCCAGACATGCTGTTCCGAGGTTAGGTGAACCGGCTTTATAAGCGTACAGCTGATCGCCTGCCCAGCCACTTACTAACGACAATGGCACATCATCAGGTATAGTTGGTAAAACCGCTAAAGAATTTGATGAGTTTGCTGTAGCATCATAATTTGAGAAATCCTCAAAAAGCAAATCGCAGGTTGCAGATAAAGCGACATCAATTGTTGTTATTTCAGGATTTTCAATTCTCAATGTTGCCGTGTGAGGTGTTTGCAGCCGGGTAAGCGAATTGTAAGTAATGCTGTTTGCTGCATAACTAACACTAATCGTCTTTGAGGAAGCATTTAAATCAACAGCAGCAATTGAACTTACATCCTTTGAAAAATAAGATGCGCCATCGCCGATAAGACTTACCGTTGTGGCCTGAGTTAAATTAGCTCCATTTAATATGACTTCAAAGGTCAAAGGATGATTTATTGAAGCAGATACCTTCTTTTGTGTAATATTTGACATGATGGAAGGGACTGTAATAACATTAACAGTTCCATAAATCTCAATCTTATCAATATATACCACTTCAGTATTTGAAGCCGACATGGTACCAATAGAGAGATAAAGCGTGTTAGCATCGGTCTTTGCAGGAATAACTACCGACCCTGTGCCTGTAGCTTCTGTCAGTGCATAAGTAGCATAACTTGAAGTTCCATGCAAAGTAGTTGCCGTATAGGTTTTTGAGTCAAAAGTATTAGCTTCGTTGCCAAAATTAATTTGTATTTTATTAGCAGTTGTTCTTTTTAATACAATATCAACTCTGGAAACATTAAACTCACTGGCGCTTGCAGCTTTATTTAAAGGAATATTAATACACTTACCTGCAGAGATATTCATCGAGGTAGCCCAATTGCTGATCTCAATTGCATCAGAGGAATAATTTGCCGTTAATTTGGCAGGATCAATAACTATATCTCCCATAGTAATTCCATCAGCCACACCTGAGGCTTTCAGCTGGTCGGCTCCGGTGGTAAAATTATAGGTTCCCAATAAAACATCTTGTCCATAGGACAATGAAGTTGAAAAAACGATTGCCCCAACGGCAAGCAATAATAAAGTAATTTTTTTCATACAGTAGTGATTTAAAAGATTAATAACAGCATTTTAATCGACAACAGCACTAAGAGATGTCGACACCCTACAAATGTAATTACATCATTATTGCCGTTATATCATTATTTCATCAAAATGTAACGTTTTTTCGACAGAAGAATAAATTTACACAAAACACTAATTAACAAACACTTATCACAAAATGGTCATCTAATATTCAACGAAAATCTTGTGAAGGAGTAAGCCGGAAGGGTTGTATCTCCCTTTTTGTTATCCGATGTATTATTATATTCCATCCCTGATTCATCGAAACCTTCTGTTTGCATCTTCTCAGCAAGTTTTGCTTCTTTGATATTCAGTTTGATTTTTTGAGTTTCGGGAGATTTATTCAGAAGAAAGAGCTGGATTTGTTTGTTATTTTCAGACAACACAGCCACCCCATATACCTTTTTATCAGAAGAACCAAGTGTGAGGTATTTACCGTTTATAGCCGGGGCAGTCATTTCGAATACTTTTGCTACAGGATTGAATTTATCCAATTCTGCTCCCTTCGCTTTGGTGGTAAAAATACGATTGTCCCTGCTTCCCTGACCCATATTCATATTCCAGTAACAAGCCGAATAAACCTCGTGACGCATCATCATCAACATATAATCGGCCACCAGCAATGCATAATTATGGGATGTTCCTCCAAGATTTCCACCCACTCCCCACTCGTTGAAAGCAAGCCTGGTGTTTTTACCCATGGCCTTTACCCTTTCAAAGAACATATTGCAATAATCATCGAATTTACCATTATACAGGGGAAATTCACTCTTCCATTCCTCCAGTGTAGTTCCGGCAGCCAAACCCCATTCGTTTCCCCATTTTTCATGATATTCCATCACATCCAGATATTTCGATAGTCTGATGATAGTCATTGATTCCTCAAAACGTTTTTTCACCTCAGGACCAAATTTCCAGTCGCCGAAAATGGTTATATCGGGATCAACTGTTTTCAGTACTTCAGCATATAAATCAATGTATTTTGCATACATTTCGGGAGAGAAGCCCTTGGCATAACCCTCGTTGCCGATGTACCAGAATTTCACCCTGTAGTTTTTATCCTTACAATATTGAATTAAACGTCGTGCTTCATCAAGTCCTTCAGCATCAGTCCGGAATTGTCTGCCCGATTTGATATTTACGCCCACCATAGGTTCTGCATTCACTTTTTTACAAAAGGCAATATATTCATCCAGGTACATGTATTCAGAAGGAGAAAAATTCTTTTCAACATAATTCACCGTATCCCAACGATCGGGTCCGAAGTTATCACCAGTCAATGCATCCCAATGATAAGTCATCACCGCAGTGCCTCCCGGCCAGCGGATGGTTTTTACTTTCGAACGGCGCATCCAGTCGGCAATACGCTCATCTTCATACAAGTTGTCATTCTCAGCACCGTATACAAAATGAGCTCCGGTAAGGTATGGTGAGATAAGATGTTGAGGATGGCCTGCATCAATCGTCAGTGTGACCTGAGCAGGAAGAAAAAACATGCAGGATGACGATATGAAAAAGAGAAATGAGAAAAGCAGATTTTTCATAACATACTAAAAGTTAAAATATTAATCTATTTTAAATGAAATAAGTTTGGTTGCCATTCGAAATAAATGGCAACCAAATAATTCATTGTTGGAAAAGTATTTATTAACGTACAAATACTTTTTCCACTTTACAGCCGGCACCATTGGTCAGGCGCACAAGGTACAATCCTTTTTCCATACCAATTTCGGTGTTGCCTGTTAGTTGCTGTCTGCTAATCATTTTACCATCGAAGCTGAATACTTCCACCAAAGCAGGATCATCCACAACCACCATAATCGTACCTGTTCTTCCAAAGATATTTGCTTTCAGGGCATTGGCCGATAATCCGGTTGCGGCACTGTTAATCAGACTGATATAACGGTAGTCGGTTAGTCCGCCGCCTTTCACTTCAACTACTGCGCTGACTTCAGCACCTTCAGCCGGCTTAGTATATTTCACCTGGATATTGGTTCCGGCCTCAGCAGTTGCTTTATCAATAGTTGGGGTCAACACCTCATAACCGGCCGGTGTACCACTAAATACCACCTGAATGTCAGTGGTCAACTGATACGCTTTAAACGGAATCGACAGCGTTACTGGTTCTGCACTGCTCTGGAAAGGTTTCGACATATACGCCGGCAGGTTGAGTGCAGGAGTAGTGGTGGGGAAAACCGATATTTCATCGACTGCAATACGGCTACTGTCATTCGCCAATCCGGCAAAGGTAATTTTACTGTTAGCGGTGGCAACAAAACCATCAATGGTACGTAATGTCAGCGTATTGTTGGGATTCACAAAGCTCCAGATAGTATCTGCATCAGCGAGTACATACATATTACCAAGCATGGTAGTGCGGTTCGACATCTTTTTCGATCTGAAGGTCAAGCCGAAAGGAGCTGACAGATTCAATTCAGGAGTGATTGCCTTTGGAACTAAAGCATTATTGCCACGCAATTCCAGTCCCAAAGCATAGCTGCCTGATAAGTGCCAGTATACGCTATCATTAAAATTCCAACCGGGCATGGTCAGATAATCAGGTTGATTATAAGTATTTACTTTAGTTGAGTCCATGTCTTTCTGCAACACAGGATCAGACACAAAATAAGTAAAGTTTTCATTCAGCACCGGGCAAACTCCCGACAGGTTAGTGTAGGCTACACGGTCGCCATAAGTGAATTTCAACTGTGCACTGTGTTTTCCGGGTACTGTAGGAACGTAAGTAACTCTTACAGTAGTTCCGGCAGTGGCATCAACGGCATCAACAGAAGTTTGCAGACAAGAGAATGACGAAGTCGGATCGATAAGTTCCACGTTTACATTTTCAGAGGTTCCGCCAATCACCTTCAGCGACACGCTGCCATCCACTTCATTTCCGGCCAGCACATTTCCGAAATTAATGGAACCTGTTGCTACAATATCTCCCGGAGAAAGCACTTCTCCATAAAAAGACAGGGCTTCAATTTTCCATTGCGACAAATCATCAGTCGAGTTGGTGTTTTGTGTAGCTGAAAAAGACATGAACTTAATAGAATTAAATTCCACCGCTGCACTTGGAGTGAAACTCTGTTCGGTCAGGGCTTCGGGAATTACCGCGCCACCGTTTCCTGTATATATAAGATTGGAATTGATGGTCGGATTATCCTTTGGCACAGCGCCACCCATATCATACAGATAGGAACGGGTTCTGTTGGTATTACTTCCCGGTGTTTTGAAATGTTTCACAACCACCCGGTTAATTCTTATTATCTTGCCTTCTGCTGGTGTAATGGAAATATATCCGTAACGGGTATTTGCCACTCCTGTACCATAGCTTCTTACCAACAGGTAACCATCTTCTGTTATGGTCATTTCGGTAGAAGGAAAAGTAGTGGTATTCCACGATCCGAACTCAGAACCGAAGACCACTCCCGGCACTTGTACCACAGGCACTTTACTTTTGGTCGTAAAATCGTATTTTGCCAACAGGGTTTCCTGTGCCGTAAGGCTTACAAATCCGATTAGCAGCAAAGCAGCCGCCATCATAATTTTTTTTTTCGTTTGTTTCATAATCATTTAATTTTAAGATTACACATTTTATACATTACATTTAATATCATTGAAGAGTTGGTATTACCAACCAGGATTCTGAGGACAATTTTTGTTGATTTGTATTTCAGCAAAAGGAATGGGTAGCAGGTACATTTGCGGAGCGGTGAATGCCCTTGTATGGTATTTCTTCACATTATAAACAAATGTACCATCGTTTTTCTTTCTGACATCGTAGAAATAAATATCTTTTTCCGTATCAGGAGCAATCATCCAACGGCGTACATCAAAGAACCGGTGTCCTTCGAACATGAGTTCAATCCTTCGTTCATGGCGGATGGCCACTTCCAGGTCTTCTTTGGAGACTGTGGTACTCAAAGCCGGCATCCCCGCATTCAGGGTCGGACGGTATCTTTCCTGTCCTATTACTTTACTTTTAGCGCGGCTGCGAATCATGTTGAGTGCCTGTACAGCCGTGTAAGGATAGCCTGCCGGTTTTACATTCGGTCCGTAAACCTGGTTCATTGCTTCAGCATAGTTTAAGAGGGTTTCAGCATAGCGATAAACCGGAAAATCCTCAAAACCGGTTTGATTTGCCCCTTTCAGGTCGAGTGACGGATTAACAAACTTACGCAGGTAGAATCCGGTTTTTACCCCATAGGTTTCATTATCTTTTCCTGATCCTACTGTATCAGTATCTGAAAAAGGCGTATAAATTTCGCAGGTTAAATCCCTGAATTTAGCCTGATTGAAAAGAATACAATCGTAGTAACGTGCATCTCTTTTCTGATAGGGCTCAGCCGGATTATAAGCATAAGTGGAAGACTCAGGATTAACTACTTCGGTATAGGTTCCGTCGACGTTTTCGGTCAATTGAGTTACCGGAGTTTTACCATCCTGCATTTGGAATGCTATGTGTGCATTATAAGTCGGGAAAATATGCGGCCAACCAGCAGCAGTACGAAAAGTGAGCGGCAGGAAAGTCTGATTCCAACTATTTGCCTTTGCTTTCTGATACGAGAAAATACGTTCGTACATACTGGAATGTCCCCTGTCGAGAAAAAATACATTGCAATACACCGAGCGGGAATTGTTTACTGTAGTGCTTGTAAATAAACTGTAACTATTCAGCGAAATAACTTCACGGGCAGCATCCAGCGCTTTTTGCCAACGGGCAGGGTCGGCACTGCCATAACAAACATAAGGATTGCCTGTACCATCCGCTCCGGGGCCATTAAACAAGGGACTTGCCATATAGAGCAGCAAACGGGCTTTGATTGACAGGGCAAAACCACGGGTCACACGTCCGTAATCAGTACCACCAACATTCTTGGGCAGTTGCGAAGCAATTGAGTCGATTTCACCTATCACAAAATTCACCGTCGAATCGAGGGTTTGACGGGGAGCAGCGGCCACCTCTCCACTGATACTTTTTACGGAAGTAGTTATCACGGGGACACCTCCATAACAACGAATCAGTTCAGAATAATAAAAAGCTCTGAGACAACGTGCCTGATTAATAAGATAAGCACGGGTGGTCTCCGTAAAACTGTACTGATCGCTCAACGGCATTTTATTGATATTTTCCAGGAACTTATTGGCAGTACGGATAGCGCGGTATGAGCCTGACCACATATCCCCGAAACCCGGTACATCATTCGGACTCCACGATCCGAGATTGAACGCTACTGCTGAAGCATCAACAGCTTCATCGGTATATGCACTCAGGTAACCATTGAACCTCACAGCTCCGAAGGTAGGTATCAGAGCGTATAATTGATCCACCAGCGCCTGGGCTTTCGACGGATCCTGATATACCGCCGTTTCATCCTGATTCGACCCGGAGATTTCATCCAGATCATACATATCCCCAAATTCACATCCTGTTACAAAAAGTAACATGCAACTTACAACGATGCTATATATATATTTCTTTTTCATATTCCGTCAATTAAAAGTTAACAGATAAACCCAGTGTATAAATACGGCTTTGAGGATAGATGTCGATGGAGTTATCAGCTGCTTCCGGATCAAGACCGAATTCCTTCAGATGATCAAACAGCAACACATTGTTTCCTCTGGCAAAAATCATCACCTTCGACAAATGAACTTTACTCAACAGGGTTTTGGGCAAAGAATATGTCAACTCGATATTCTTCAATCGCAGATAATCTGACGAGCGCACTCTTGAACTCGACACTTCATGATTGAAATGCTGATTATCAGTTGTCAGCCGATGATAGATAGCCGTTGAACGGGTATCCACCATTTCACCAGTGAGGGGATTAGTATAATATGCCCAACGTTTTTCATGAATACCTTTCAAACCATCAGCGGCAAGCGCAAACTCAACAATGGTATTTCCTCCGAGCAATATACTCGAAAACGCTGCACCCTGCCACATCATGCTGAATGAGAAATTCTTATAGGCAGCACCCAGCGTAAGTCCCCCTGTTAGTTGAGGTATTTTACTGTAATCAATCGCTCCGAAATCATAGTCATTAATATAACCATCTTTATTTCGATCGGCAAATTTCAGATCACCCGGCTGAGCATTTCCTAATAAATTCACCGGAGTCGATGGGTCATTGATTTCATCCCAGCTCTGATAAAAACCTTCTACCAGATAACCGAAACGTGTTCCCACCGGCAGACCAGTCTGACGTTTATAGGCCAGTTCATCAGGATAAAGGATTTCATCCATGTATTCTATTTTATTTTTTGCATAAGTCAGGTTGGCATCCACCCACACCTGTACCGCACCTATTTTGTCGTTATAACCGATTTCCATTTCAATCCCCTGATTACGTACAATCCCGATGTTTTCGGCAGGCAGCGCATAATTCAGACCCAGCGTTTGCGAGAAAGTATTTCTTTTTGCCAGAATATCATAGCGATATTCATGGAAATAGTCGGCAGTGAATTTGAACTTACCAAGGAACCGGGCATCGATCCCGACATTTCCTTTCAATGCACGCTCCCAGGTCACATAAGGATTCCCAAGCTGTGTTTCCCAATAACCTGTAACTGCTGCAGCCGTATTTACATCACCGAAGTTATAAGTGGAACCGTTACCATAGGAATTCTGGTAGAAATAATTCATATTCCCGAGTTTATCATTTCCGACCTCTCCAATGGAGCCTCTGATTTTAAGAAAATCAATTCCTGCCACATTTTCTTTCCAGAAATTTTCTTCAGAAACCGCCCACCCTAGTGAGAAGGATGGGAAGAATCCGAATCTTTTATCCTTATTGAAATTGGAAGATCCGTTATAGGCCATGTTCATTTCCGTCATGTATTTTCTCTTATAATTGTAGGTAATCCTTCCCACATAGTCGAGATCGAACTGCGGTAACACTGCATTGGAATAATACTGGCGTTGCTTAGTCAACAAAAGTGCACCTACATTGTGTTTTCCACTTAAAGTATTATTGTATCGGAGGGCGGCCTGTGAAACAATCTGACGGGTGGTTGTTTTACCATCCGAGGAAGTTGACCAATCGGTTTCGGTATTAATCACCGTATATTCACCGTTTCGTGAATAACGGCCGATTTCAGCACGATGATTCAGGTTCCAACCACTTGAAACTAAATTATCGAAGCTGATTTCACCGTCTATAGAAAGACCTTTGGTGATAAAATCAAGTTTTTGGTTGAGTCGGACGGTTCCTTCAATGGTATTGAGGTTATCCAGTTGATAACCGGCAGAAGTCAGGTACACCAGCGGCGACTGGTTATCACCTCCCTGTGCGCCGAATTTTCCGTTAGGAGTAATGTATGGAAACAGGTTGGGAGCCGTTCTGAAAAAACGGGTAAAGAACTCCTGTTTGTTGGAGTTAGCAATACCTATATTTCTCACCTTCTCAATTCTGTTGGTCAGATCGACGGCCATCGTGGTAGTTTTTGAAATGGTAATATCAAAGTTGGTACGCAGACTGAATCGCTGAAAAGAAGGATTCGGATTATAGGGAACATCGGTAAATGTTCTTTTGATATCATCCGGCAAATTATTGTAAGTATCAAACCGTTCCAGATCAGAAGCTTTCGAATAATTCTTTAATATTCCTTCTTCATTGAGATAATTCCCTGAAACGAAATACTTTATTTTATCTGTACCTCCCGATATATTGATGTTTGCCTGAGTTTTAGGCGCAAACTTCCTAAGAAAATCCTCAGCATAATTATTATCCGGATGGGTATAAGGCGCTGAATGATCCTGATATTTTTGCAGATCGGCCAGTGAATATTCAAGCGGCATCCCGTCGTTGATCAATGCTTCATTTCTCAGTGAAGCAAACTGATAGGAGTTCAACACTTTAGGCAAACGGATCAATTCATTCTGGGAATGTTGAATGGTAGCTGAAATTTTCGCTTTTCCCTCCTGTCCCCTTTTGGTAGTTACCAGGATCACACCATTGGCACCACGGATACCATACACCGCTGTTGCAGCAGCATCTTTCAATACGGTAAAACTTTCGATATCATCAGCATCCACATTTCCCATATCACGCTCAATACCATCGACTAAAATCAGAGGATTAGTACTTCCGCTACTCAGTGTAGAAATACCACGAATGTAGATTTTCGATTCATTCAATCCCGGGCGACCGCTCCCCATCATGGTTGTAACCCCCGATACACGCCCGGCGAGCGAGTTACTAAGATTGGAAGATGAGGCTGCCTGCAACTGTTCTCCCTTCACAGTGGTAACCGCACCAATCACCGTTTCCTTACGCTGTGTACCGTAACCGACAACCACTACTTCATCAATGGCAACAGCAGCTGGCTCCATAGTTACCACAAGGTTGGTTCCTGCATTCAGGTCTCTTGTTTTATAACCTATATATGAAATCTGTATCTGGTTATTTCCTTTCATTACGAGACTGAACTTTCCGTCAATATCCGTAATGGTTCCATTGGCACTATTATTTTTCTCGGTGACCGTAACTCCGATCATGGGTTCACCTGTTTCATCCTTCACAATCCCCGATGCAAGCCGCTGTGCAAAAAGAACTGAAACACCGGACATTAAAGTGAATAATATAATTATTGTTTTTTTCATACTACTTAATCAAAAATAAGGTTACCATTCGGGATTCTGTAATAAATTGGCATTGCGGTTACGTTCCGACTGTGGTATCGGATAGAAATAGTGTTTACGTTCAAAAACACGTGGTTCGATGGCCACCTGACGGTTATAGGAGTATGAATCATCGGGATTTTTGATGATTTGCATACCATCAACACTCTTTTTAAGTGATGTTCCTATCTTCCAGCGGCGAACATCCCAGAAGCGGTGTTCCTCAAAAGCCAGTTCTATCCGTCGTTCCAAACGGATCAGCTCACGCAGTTCCTCCTTTGTCACATCATCCTCCACCGAAGGCATATGAGCACGGGTACGTATCTGGTTAATAGCCCATCTGGCGTCCAGTCCGCCAATACTGTAGGCTGGTCCGCCATATTCATTGGCTGCTTCAGCAAAATTGAGTAAAGTTTCGGCATAACGGAAGAATCCATAGTTATGACTAACCTTGTATTCAGTACCAAAAATGGTGGCATCTTTACTTGAGAACTTCTTCAGGTAATAACCGGTACGCACACCATCAGTCAAAGTAGAAGCATCATCGGCACCTCCCACGTAAGTTTCAATTAGACCATAAGTTTTCTTCGAATCATAAAAGCGGTTATCGGTATACCACCACTGCATTCCGTTGTAATACACATAAAGCGAAAGTCTGGGATCTCTGTTGGCATAAGGATCGGCAGCATGCGAGGGGTTGTTCCAGTCGAAAGGCTGACCATCATTCATCAGGAAAGCATCCACAAAATCCTGTGTGGGGCAGGTAAGTCCGAGGGCATTCTGATAACCCATCGGCGCGTTATTTTTCTCCATCGTATTATCCTGTGTCCACAGGCGACCGAAAATAAATTCACGGTTAGTGGCATAATAAGCATCATTAAAATAACTAAATGAATATACTCCGTTTCCTTCGGGCAGGTACTCATACAGTTGATATTCGCCCAGTGCCATCACATCATATGCTGCCTGAGCAGCTGTTTTCCATCTTTCATTATCGTATCCGCCCATCCACACCAATTCGTTATTACCATCAGTATAATCGGCAACAGCATTGACCAGCGGACTGGCGGCATATAACAACACTCTTGACTTTAACGCCAGCGCAGCTCCTTTAGTCGCTCTTCCGTAATGGGAAGTATAAGAAGCATAGTTTTTGGGAAGCAAGGCAGCCGCTTTGTCGCACTCCTCTACAATAAACTTTACCGTATTGGCATAAGTTTCGCGCGGAAGCTTCATTTCATCTCCCGGATTCAACACTTTAGTAAGAATAGGGATCCCTCCGTAACGTTTAAACAATTCGTAATGATAGAACGCACGGAGAAAAATCAACTCACCTAAAGTGCGTTTGTATGTACCTTCATTGATCGGCAGTATTTCACGTTGATTTTCCCAATAAGGAAGAAACAGGTTGCAATGGCGGATGCCTTCGTACATATCGTTCCATGCCGGATCAGGAATATTGTTGGCATCCCAGCGTCCGTTGACAAAATTATCCACCGCAGAGGTCGTTGAGGAAGAAGCGTGCTTCGCCTCATCGGTAGCCGCTGCCTGCATGGCAGTTCCCAAACGGAAATATCTGCCGGTATGTGTAAGTTTGGAATAAGCGGCATTCACAGCTCCGATGGTACGGATAGAATCGGAGAATACCCTCTTAAAATCAACGTTCTCCGCCGGATACTGGTTGAATGGATGTTCTTCGCATGCCGTGAGCATCAGTGCAAAGATCGTTAATAATAAACAAATTCGTTTCATCGCTTTTTTGATATTATGATAATAAGGTTATTGACTTAATTACAATTTCAGACGAAGTCCCAGACTAAACATACGATTCACCGGATAGGTCTGACCGTCACCGGAAATATCAGGATCGGCAATACCTTCAAGAGCATCCCAGCAAATCAGATTGGTTCCTGAAAGATAAATTCTTATGTCCGAAGTCTTCGAAATCCAGTTAGCAGGAATTGTATAGGCGATTTCCAGATTTTTCAGGCGGATGTAGGAGGCATCTTTTATCCAGAAATCCGCTTTCGCTTTGGTACTGCTACTGCCATCAATGGTCAGACGCGGATAAGCGGGATTTACTGCATTTTCTTCTGTCCAGAAATTGCCTACATGTAAATCATACATATTTCCTGAATTGCTGAACGGACGGTTAATCCCGTCGCGATACACCTTATTCATCCCTTCAACTCCCTGAAACAAGGCAGAAATTTCGATCCCCCTGTAATTTGCACCCATTTGAATACCATAAAACCAGTCGGGCATTCCCACTGTTCCCAAATATACCCTGTCGTAGTCATTGATCGCATTGTCCTCGTCAGGATTCTGATTAACAAACTTCAAGTCTCCTTTGGTAGTGCGGCCCACACCGGTTTGATCCGCCCAAGCGGCCACTTCATCATCTGTTTGAAAAAATCCGGCAGTACGGAATCCCCAGTAGGCATCGAGGGGATAGCCGGTCTGAGGTTCAGCCAACCCTTCTTCTTCATCCAGATATTCTACCTTATTTTGGGTATAGGTAGCGTTGGCATTGATAAAATAATGAACCTTCCCGATTTTATCCGACCATCCGACCTGAAATTCCATCCCTTTATTCGAAACTTCACCAATATTCTCGAGCATCAGTTTGTTGTTGGGAACTCCCATCATGCCGGGCATGGATTTACTGTAGGCAAGTATATAGTTGGTGTATTCATTGAAATAATCAAAACCGGCAGTCAAACGATTATTGAGAAAAGCGGCATCAAAACCAAGATTCATTTTCTCTGTAGATTCCGGGCGCAACATCGGGTTGGCAATGGAGCCTTCAACATATCCTGTCGAGAAATTACCAGCTGTAATAGAAGCAGGATTTCCCTCTCCGAAAAAGGCTGTTCCGCCTTTGGTCAGGGATACAATGTAATAATAGTAAAGATCGTTACCATTGTTATTCAGATTATCACTTCCGGAAAGACCATAGGATCCTCTCAATTTCAAGAAGTTAAGTACCGGATGGTTTTTGAGAAACCTTTCATTCGTCATTACCCAACCTAATCCGACAGCAGGATACAGGAACATTCTGTTTCCTTTGGGAAATTGTTCTGTTCCGCTCCAGCTGGCCGATAAATCAACCAGATAACGGCCATCATAACTATAGTTCACCCCTCCGTTAACGCCAGCCATGGCATGTGCCAGCTGCGCATCGTTCTGGAAGTCATAGTTAAATCCGAAAGCACGGGCAGCAATATCATGTTTTCCAAAAGTACGGGCGTAATTCAATCCCAACTCGAAATTCATACGCCGGTAATAAGTGCCCGAACTTCCTGTAAGGTTGAGCGGGGTATTTGTCCCCCATTGTTTGTAGGTTCTGTTTCCTTCGGTATCCAGTTTCGGGACGCCTCCCTCAAGTGTCAACTCGTAAACGGCGCTGCTTTTCAGTCGTCTGGAAGTATGAGTATAGTTGTTATCAAAAGCAAAGGCACCGTAAGCACTCAAACCTTTGGTGAGATTGCCTAAATCATACTTCAAACGGGTAGTAGCAGTTACATAACGATTGAAAGATTCTGAATATCCACCATAATTAATGATTTTATATGGATTATCGGAAAAAATCTGAGTTCCCGCAATCGACCCGTTTTGATTGAGTACGGGATGGGCATTGGGAACATAGTTCAGCAATGATTTATAAAGTCCGACACCTGTTGTATTGGAAGGATTGTTGACAAAACTGAACATCGACGAAACTCCGGCCTCCAGACTGAGACGATCTGATATCTGTACATCGATATTGGTACGGATGGAATATTTGTCCCATTTGTTCTGAGTGGAATATTTATTCACCGCCTGATCGGTAACAATATTCCCCATATCGCCGATATAGGAGAACAGCACATAGTATTTTGCAGTGTTGGAACCTCCGTTGATCGAAAGGGAATATCTTTGTTTATACGATTGTTCATCAAAAAACTGATTCAACCAGTTAACATCAGCATACTGATAGGGATCAGGATTATTACTGTATGCATTAATCTGATCGGGCATGTAGATGGCAGGATTACCATCGTTCACCCGTGCCTGGTTGTAATAGGTCATATAGTCGGCAGCACCGACAGCATTGGGTACATTCAGTGCAGATTTTAATGTCAGCTGCGAGTCAAAAGTGACCGTTGTTCTTCCCACATTTCCCCTTTTCGTTTTCACCTCAATGACTCCCGAGGCGCCTTTCAGTCCGTAAATGGCTGTTGCCGCTGCATCTTTCAACACGGTAATACTCTCAATCTCATTAGGATCCATGTAATTGATATCCCTTTCAAAACCATCTACCAAAATATATGGGGCATTGGTGCCATTCGAAGTTGTCCGTTTGCCGCGTATGTACATCGTACTCCATTCAGCGCCCGGTTCTCCACCTCCCTGAGAAACGTACAAGCCGGGAAGATATCCGGCAAGGGCATTTTTTGTGTTGTTGAAAGCTGTTTTTTCAATGGTTTTACCCGAAAAGACAGCAGCCGATCCGGCATATTTTTCCGGAAGTGTAGATTTGCCAAATTGTAAAATTGCCAGAGAATCCCGGCTCACTTTCTTCCCATCCTGAGTTTGCTGTGCAGAAACACTTATCCATAGTGTTGATGCAAACAAGAATAAGGACAGGAAATAACTGACTTTCCTGATGAATCTAAAATGTGACATAAGATCTTAAGGTTACTTATCGTTGTGTTTATAAAAATTTCCGGTAATTTGTCTATGCAAATGAAGCACTAATCCCGGGGAATAAATAGCACAATTTCATCAAATGATAACAGATTTTTTATTCGTGCTTTTATTATTTGACAATCAGTTTTTTATGGTAATCACCACAAAAGCATTTCTGCCAACCGATAATGGAAGAGTTTGATTTTCTGCAGAAACAATCAAAGGAGTGCTCTGAAGATTTACGGTTCTTTTTCCAGTGATGCTGGCGGTGTAACTTCTTGCTTCAATTTTCTTATTTTTCAGGTTCAACCCTGAGAATTCCACTGAGGTTGCCGTACTTTCATTATCAGGATTTCCGGTCAGAACAACCGTCACCTGTTCTTTCGATACCGAAGCAAAAGCATAAATCTTCTCCGTAGCACTACATTTTACCATATTTCCACGAAGCTCCCTGCTGAAAAGCTGAAACACCTCATAAGGATATTGCGGATCAATTGATTTCAATGAAAACATGGATCGGTGTTCCATTCCACCAATACGCATCGGCCAGAAAGTTGCCACATCAAATCCAAAACTGAGGAATTTACCTACTCCTTCGGCAAAACCTACCACCCTTTCAGCGTCGTTATCGGTATTGCAGTTAAATTCTGTCATCGCCCATTTATATTGTTTGCCATGCATCTTTTCTGTTACGAAAGCCCTGAGTTCATTTAATTTCGGATCAATATTTTTGGTGATATTTTCGTGAAAATACCAATGAACGGAGATCATGTCAATATGATTGCCGCAAACATCCAGCACATTATCCCACCATTTATCTGGGCCAGTGGTAATCTTCTTCTCCGCTAACTTATCCTTGCCTTCTTTCATGAGTTTGGCAAGCTCTTTATCATCAGCTGTTTTAGCCAGCTTCGCAAGTTTAGCCAGAAATTGAGGATCAGTTCTCTCTTTGGTACCAACCATATCTTTGTCCCAGTGACCATTGGCACTAATAATAATATCCGTATCCACTTTTTTCATTGCTTCGGAATACTTCACCACCAAAGCTCCGTATTCCCGGGCAGTCATCACCGGATGCCAATAGGTTTCGTTGCCGATTTCCCAGTAACGTACCTTGTAACCCTTGTCCTTGCAGTACTTCACCCAATCGGCGGCATATTGCGCTCCTTCTTCCACCTTGCCCTTCAAAAACCAGGACTGTGTATTGACTACCAACATGGGTTCAGCTCCCACTTTTTTACAGAAAGTCATGAATTCTTCAAAATTTGATTCCGCTTCTCCGCTTTCATAGGGGAACATATTTACATTGTCCAGTGTTGCTGTTTTCCAGTGAAAATTATCCGCAATCGTTCCTCCGGGATAGCGCAGTATATTACACGGCATCTCTTTCAGCAATTTAGCCAGTCTGTCATTGGCCAGCGACTCATCATCTTCAATCCAGTAAAGGAAGTTTGAACCCCAGAAATTTTTGCTGACAGGAGCCAGTATTTTGTTTATGTCGACGGTGATTATTTGTGTTTGCGCATAAATAAAATTCATCAACAACAGAGCAAAAATAAGGGTGTAGTGCTTTTTCATATATAGCTGAATTGTATTTTATAATAAAATTAGAATAATTATCCTGATTACGCAAAGATCAGGCTTTAATGATGAAATAAATAACAAAAATTCATCACATGCTAACATTTTTTGATGCTCTCATTTTTATTGCGACACAGTATCAGAATTAGAAACGGAGAATCTATCTATCCTTCCTCCGGCAATGCATCAGCATAAATACAATCAAGATCAGCAATTGCGGGTATCTGATTTTCAAACGTGATTTTCAGATATGGAGTTAAAACCGCAGCATTAAACAAATGTACCTGCTTTCCCCCGATTAATTGTGAGGAGGTGACTGCAATTTGTTCCCAGTGAACACCATCTGTACTCCGGAGAACTTTAAAAGGTGGAATTGCTTTGGCAGGCGACTGAAACGTCAGCCCTTTCATCCTGACAGGTTCTTTGATCTGCACGCATAGAGAACTCCCTTTTTTCTGAATACTGTCGGGCTCCCAAATGGTGCTTTTATCTCCATCGAATAACATGGAATATTCAACACGGTCATGAGCATTTTCGGGAATGATTACTGCCCCTGCATTTTTCAGATTGTTTTCCGGCTGCCCATAAACCGACAAAACTGTTGTCTTATCCACCTCCACCTGAGGATTGAATTCGGGTGAGTTCATGTATTGAATAAGGCTGTAGTAGAGTTGACGTGAAGCGGTACGGTTTTCCATATCTGTTGTAAAATCAATACCGGAAATCATCAAT
The DNA here is from genome assembly GCA_034927635.1 of Paludibacter sp. Classification (GTDB taxonomy): domain Bacteria; phylum Bacteroidota; class Bacteroidia; order Bacteroidales; family Paludibacteraceae; genus Paludibacter. The sequence continues at coordinate 1,886 of JAYFPP010000165.1, read as the reverse complement.
TTACCTTTTGCATATTTCACTTCAGCCAGCAACGCCAACTTACGGTTCACTTTCCATGAATCGATAGCTTGCAACACCGGTTGATACGACTTAGGAAAAGCTGATTTAGCTCCATATTCATCCAATATCATGGGAACAGCATATTTCAGCACATCCCACCATTGCCAGTTGGTATGCATCTCAGCAGGAAAATACCTGAAGAGCGGATGTTTCGGATCGCAGAAAATACTATTGGTCATCGATTCACCCTCATTTAATCCGAAAGCAGTCCAGTACATGGAAGCAAAACTGGAAGGAAGTTCTCCTTTTAATTTTGAATGATCGGTCAGCCACAGCACATTATGTCCCTGCTCGAGATAACGAATGGCTTGCTCGTCAAAAGCATTAACAACTTTCACCGCTTTCTCATCCAAAGTTATTTTATCAGGAAACACCCAGAAACTCCATTGATTCTCAATGGATGTCTGATCTATTTTCAGACGAAGGGTATATTTGGAGGGAGCCTTCATGCCCTTAAGGGGTAAAGTTATTCTGCCAACTGGAAGGTTACTTTGTTGATTTGCGTAGTCTTTCTTATTAAATTTTCCTTTCAGTAAAGTCATATTTTCCTCATCGGTAATGATATAATCTACCTGCTTATTCTTTAGTGTTTCTTCTGCAAAGTTATACAACTCCACCTCCGCATGAAAAGTATCTTTTTGTTGCAAAATCAGCCCGGGAATGCGGGCAAGCAGAACGGTATTATTACAGAACTGCCGGAAAATGCCGGGAGTCGCATGTTTCTTAGTTTCCCAGAAAGCATCCATTACCCCTACCGGAGCATGGGTCTGGCCCGGAAAATCCTGCAGCGACAATGCATACAGACCAGCCATTTCCGGCGTACGAAGAATGGCCTCATATTCCGATTTCAGCAGTTCCATCTGCCATTGTCCCGAAGCCATTGAGAAAGCCGGTGCCAGTTTTGTCATTCCGCGATCCTCCATTTGATCTTTCTGAATATCAAGAACAGTTGCCCGCACACTTCCTGTATATTTGGGAAGTTCATGCTGATAATCAGGAAAGACACAATACTGTCCAATTTCGTGTGCCAGAAATGGTTTTGGAAATTCGGAGATGGGTTCCGAATAATCATAATTGGTATTGGGAGCCATATTAAACAATAAATTTGTCTCGGGACGTGGAGGCCATCCCATATGATGACGTACCCGCTTTTGGTTTACACTGTGCGAGGACGCAAAGTCAAAACTCTCCAGCAATGGTCGTCCGTTAATCTTTCCGGTCACAAACCGCCTGTTATCTTGTTTGTTTCGGGTAATGAAACGTTCCATAATTTTCGTATCACACCGTAGTTCGTTTCCCATGGAAAAAAACACCCAGGAGGGATGATTTCCGTATTGACGAATCATTCTATCTGTTTCTTCCGAAATAAACTTTTCCTGTATGGGTGTTAGTATTGCTCCCCATTCACCGGCTTCAGGCTGCAGATAGATTCCGACCTCATCGGCAGCAATGAACGCAGCTTCAGGCGGACACCAGGAATGAAACCGTACCGTGTTGTGCCCCCACTCTTTGTGCAGCAAGAAAATCTTTTTCCACAAGTCGACCCCCATCTCAGGAAGTCCATCGATGGGAAATTCCCCGCAATTCAGATTTCCTCTGATCGAAATAGTTCTGTCATTCAGCGCAAAACGTTTGCCGTTTAATTTTAAATCCCTGAATCCAAAAGTCTCTGTTACCTTATCAGTGGCTCTTGTTGATTCAAGACTGATATTAAGTTGATATAAGAAAGGATTAAACTCATTCCATTCCTGCACTTTACCCTTGAATGGATAAACAATCTCCAGTGTCGTAATGGTATCCGGCTTAATCACACTTTCGTTCACCAT
>JAYFPP010000112.1:0-9963 GCA_034927635.1 Paludibacter sp. | reverse complement strand
ATCAATGAAATGATGAGGAAAATTGAAGCGCTGAAAGATGAAGCTAAATTGATTGAACAGAAGATTACACTGATTGAGGAAAGCATGTAAATCGGTATTATCTTATTTTATTACAATACTTTATGTCAGGATTCAGGTTATTTACCAGGATCCTGATATTTTTTTTGAGCAAAATTAAAGATTTGGACATGAAGTAATATTTAAATTGTTATGCAATGCCAACCATACACTAATTCTTACTAAGTATGACGAACCATTTCATAGTACAGGCTGGAAATAATCTGAAAGTGGACTGTATTTTACACAAAGTTGGGGATGACAAGACTTGAAAGTGGGGGAGGTATGACTGAAAAGTGGGCGAAGTTTTTCCTAAAAGTGGGGAAGACTTTGCTTAAAGTTGGGGAAGGTTTTGCCCGAAGTAGGAGACGATATTATTTTAGTTCAGGAAGAGTTGTCCGGAAAGTGGAGAAGGTTTCACCTGAAAGTGGAGAACTATTTCCTGAAAGAAAGGAAGGTTTGATCTGAAATTAAGGAAGATAGGCTCCGAAAGTGGGGAGCTTTTGTATCAGTTTGTGGTGCTTATTTCTTTGACAACTCAAAACAACATAAGGTTAATGGAATGTTATTGTTGAAAAAATAAATTGTTCAAAATGTTAAAAAATTCAGAATTATTATTTAAGTTTGCAATGTGAAGAGTTTATTATTGTGGAGATAAACGATTTATCTGTACTGTTGCGCGCAAAACTTCACCCTCTCTTTGTTTGTGCCCTTAAATTGAAATATTGTATGCGAAAAACTTTCCATTTCTCATCTTTTTCTGTTTTATTCATTAATAATGTATTGATGATTTTTTCATCAAAGATAAGGCGGATGTGTACGAACTACTGGTTCGCATACAGAAAAGAGGTTTGTATAATTAGATTTTAGCAGTAATACAAGAAAATATAGAACAATTCCTAAATTATAAATAGATTGTAATAATCGAAATTGATAATCAAATATTTACATTGTTACGAGATACAAATTTAAATAAGAAAAAAATGAGAAAGATTATTTTTTTATTACTATTGTTACCTTGTTTTGCATTTGCGCAAACAGGACAAAAAAACTTTATTGACCAGAATTATATTGAAGTGACCGGGAAATCTGAAATAGAAATTACGCCTAATTTGATTTATATTAAAATATTTTTAAACGAAAAAGACAACAAAAGTAAATTATCTCTTGCAGAGAGAGAAAATATGATGATCTCAACATTAAAAGAAATTGGGCTTGATATATCTAAGGATTTGTCAATTAGGGATATATCAAGCAATTTCAAATTTTATTTGCTTACAAAAAATGACATATTGTTATCTAAAGAATATCAATTACTTGTAAGGGACGGAAAAACAGCAAGTAAAGTTTTTATCGAATTGGAAAAAATTGGAATATCAAATGTTTCTATAGACAGACTGGATAATAGTAATATTGAAAGCTTTAGAAAAGAAGTGAAAGTTGATGCAGTAATAGCCGCCAGGAATAAGGCTGAATCTTTAGCCACCGCACTTAATCAAAGTATTGGAAGAGCTATTTACATCCAGGAAGTTGGAAATATCGCCGGAAATTTGGAAACAAGAACTTCAAATAGTATTATGATTAGAGGAGTTTCCTCCCATATATATGGATCAAATGCACAACCTGACATTGATTTCGAGAAAATAAAAATTGAATATTCTATTTTATGTCGATTTGAATTAAAATGACAATGACAATATACAACTGCTAAGATAGATTAAACGTAACCCTATGGCGTGTTCCGCTTAGTGTCGGTCGTTAGGCGTAAGTGTAATAAAACAAGACCAGTTATTTACACTTAATGAACAAAGACAAAAACATAAATATTCTTAGTAACTCATTTAAATATTTAACTATATAAAACTATGACTTTCAAGAAATTAATTTTATTTTGTATTTCAACTTTGCTCATAAGTTGTACACAACAAGTTTTTGAAAACTATACTACTATTCACAAAGGTTTAACTGGCACTATTCAGAAAGGCCCATTTATTAGTAGCACTAATGTATTGATTCAAGAACTTGACAGTAATAATTTCAGTCCTACTGGAAAATCATATTCTATTACGACTGAGGATGATTTCGGTTCGTTTTCCACTCAAAGCAATATCACCTCCGACTATGTTGAAATTATTGCAACAGGATTCTATTTCGATGAAGTTAAAGGAATTATTTCAGATGCACAGCTCACATTGAGAGCCTTAAGTAACCTTAAAAAAGATTCAAATTCTAATGTAAATATATTAACCACTTTAGCTAAAAATAGAATACTATATTTAATCAAAAATGAGAATAAATCATTTATAAACGCCAAACAAATAGCAGAGAGCGAATTACTAAATGTATTCAACATCTCAAATATTGACATAAACTTCAATGAACTTGATATAAGTCGCTCGGGTAATGCAAATGGGATATTATTAGCTATATCAGCTATAATGCAAGGTAGTAATTCCGTGGGAGAATTGACAGAGTTTATTTCAAAATTTGTAATTGATTTTGAGAAAGACGGAATTATTGATTCTCCAGCTATAATGGATGAAAGTATTATATTTCTGAAAGATTTAGAGGAGAATCATTTCCGGGTTACATGATTGGTTCAGTAGATAATGTTCGTTTTTATAACCGTGCAATAAATAAATATGAAGTGAGAAAAGTATTTGATACAGAAAAATAGAAACACCTAACGCCTAATACTTAGGCTTCCTGCGGTCGGCACTACCCAGCACGGAAGCGTGAGTTGAACCGTATTCCCTCTTTGCAGAGATTCTGCTTTTTGTTGAGAAGATTAGAAATTAAAGTTGAGAAGCTTTTTTGGAAAAGCATATTCGCAAAAACAGTTATTATATATTTGAAAAACAACAGAAACAGCGGTTTTTGCATACGTAACAACATAGCAATGACCTTCTCCGCTTGAAAGGAGGCTTTCAGGAAAGGTAGATCAAATGTTTTGGCTGGTAGTTTGGGAGGTAAAATACATTATAGGGTGATCGGCTACGAGGCAGTATTCCCATTACAATCATGTTCCCGGTTTTGCATATGGGACATCTACTGGGGTCTAGTCCTGTAAGTCGCACCATTCGCTGCAGTCGGGTTTGGAAAAGTTGAAAAGTTTTTGCGTAAACTCGTGTTATGGGGCATTTTAAAAAATATTAAAAGAGATGGAAAATTGGATTGAAATTATATCATTTACTTTACCACAAGACGCATATTTAGTAAAAGGGAGACTAGAATCAGAAGGAATCGAGATTATACTTAAAGATGAGTTAACAGTGCAAGTGTATAATTTTTATTCTAATGCAATTGGAGGAGTAAAGCTACTTGTTAAAGAATGTGATTATGATAAAGCCTACACAATATTAGTTGAAAGTAAATATATTAAAGTTGAAGAAAAGAAAGAAAAGAAAGCAAACAAATTCATGTCAAACTTTGACAGATTTTCTGCAAAACTTCCTTTGATAGGTAAATCATTATTGGAATTCAGACTTATAATTGTTGCATTTATTCTACTGACAATAATAATTGTTCCGATTGCAGTTTTATCCATTCCTTCAACTTTTGAAAAACTAACTGGAACAAGTTGGTACATTGAAAGTATATATTTTAACGGGAAAGAAATAAAGCCTAACTCATATGGACTAGCCATAGTAACAAACGATAACTCCTATGAAACAATCTACTTTAGTGAAAAAGGCGATGTGAATTTTCCTGGAATAAACTCATATTCAATACCTAACAAATGGGAATTGAAAAACGACTCAATTATTATTAAATCCAACAAGATTATCACAGACAACTCAAATTATGATTCAATTCAGAGTAAAGTAAGTTCTTTCTATGAGGGGAAATACAAATTAGAAATTAGCGAAAACTACTTTAAAATGAAATCGTCAAACATTATTATCATAGGGAGAAGATATTAGGAATGGAAAAGATTAATATATCGTGTACTTTCTGTCTTTCTGACAATGTTGCAGTAAAAAAACAAGCTGGCTATATTGTTTTGTTCTCATTTCTGCTTTTTGGACTTCCAATTCCCATATTTAGAAAGCGATATCATTGTTTCAACTGTGACAAAGATTGGAAAATTATTAACAAAAAACCGATCCCATTACACAGGCCTAGTCATTAAGGGGAATATTAAAGTTCAGAATTCAAAATAATTGCATTTTTCAAATATAATATAGAGCCATGAAAATCAATATTTTAGTTATATTGCTAATGCTTTTGGTAGGATGTAATGAAAATGTGCCAACTACTGATGGTAATAATAAAGATTCACTATCTATTACTTCAAAAAAGGATAGTATAAAAACAGAAATAAAGGATTTAGCTCTACCCAATGATTATTATCTATTTATTGATAGCATCCAATATGGTGACAGCTATACAGATGATAAAAGAAATGATATGATTTACCGTTTAGTCTTTTCCACGTGTGAGGAAACTAAAAGTTTACATGCTGAGAAAATTCAAATAGTCTTTGACGGAGTTTTAAAATTGAAGAAAATAATTAAGATTCCAAATGACATTTCTGGAATTGAGAATGATTACTTCAACGAGTTCATAAAATGGGAATCACCTGATGAAATTGTAATTAAAGTATACTCTTCGGATTCAAAGTTGGAAAAGATAGTAAAGGTTAATCTTTTAAATCAATCTTCAGTAGAAATAAAATAAACACTTCCGCTAATAATACCCAAAGCACACCCGCATTTGGTGGTAGCTCTGGCATACTGTTAGCACCAATTTGTAAAAAAACTGCGAGAATGTTAAACAGAAATTTTCTACATACAGAAACAGAATTGTTCAAAATTCCAACATCGAGAATGATTATTGGACTGTTTTCAGGACTTTTTTTTGCTTTTTGTTTTTATTCTTTTCTGTATTTGACAAGAGAATCGTTCAGATTAGTTTCGTTGACAGAAGATTACGACTTATGGATACTTACAGACAAAGAAGTAGTTTTTTATAATTTATTTTTTGCATTTATCTCGGTCATTTTCGCTCAATCTATTTGTTTCTCATTATGGTTTGACAAATCTCAAAAGCTATTTTCTAAACTAAAGTTTCAACGAAAAACAATTATCAATAATCAAAGTGCATTGAATACTTATTTTCTGTTTTGGTTTTCTGAATTAGCGGTTGTTTTTGGTTTATGTTTCGGTTCGACATTTAAGGGTGGATTTTATGCATTTAGCTTTTATCCAAAGTATAATTACATTTTTGTATTAATAGTTTTTGTTTTGTTTTTACACAGTTGGAATTCTATCAGAAGAACAAATAAAAAACACAGTTTAAAATGGATGTTCATTTCTATGATAATTGTCTCGACAATTGCAATTGGACTCTCAAAAGTAAATTTGATTGATTATAAAAGTATAAACAACATTGCATTACAAAAAAATATATCCTATAAATATAATTTGGAAGTTCCGGAATCAAATTGCTTTGAAAGCAAATCGGAAAAAGATTATTTGACAAAAAATATTTATGTTGTAAGAAACAAACAACATGAGAACTCAACTCCACTGATTTATATTGACAATCAGGAAGTAACAATTAAAGGCCTTGGCCTCAAAATCTTAGAATTTCAAAATTCTGTTAATGAATTTGATGTTAACCTTTGTGTCTATAATTTGCATATTGAAAAGACAATTAAAATGGCGTTCGTAAACAAGTTGAAAAATGAAATGGCAAGAATAAATGCTTTAAAAATTGCGTATGCTATTGTACCAACAAATGCTCAATACGATAAAAGATATTACAAAGATTATTCGTTTCGGGTTCGACTTCCGAATTATAACTCCGAAAACAATACTATACTCAATATATATAAAGTAACAACTGAATTTGAAAATATCATTGAAATTGAAAACACTGACTCTGGTGAATATAAAATCAATGGTAAACCATATTTGGTTGAGAATATAAAGCAATCAATAAAAGATAAGATAAAATGGAATCCAAACTATATTGTCAGGTTCTATATAAATGACAACATAGATTTTTCTGCTTATTTGAATATAATCTCAAAAATAAAAGAAGCAGTTGATGAATTAAGAAATGAATATGCATTGACAAACTATTCGACTGAATTTGAAAATCTAGAAGTTGAACAAATGAATCAAACAATTGAAAAATATAAATTTCGAATCTTTGAGATAACAAACGAAATGAAAAAGCAACTTGAAAACTGATAGCAAACACACTGGTGCTAGCGTTTGCTCGTATTTCCACAGACAGGCTGGCTGATGTGCACTTAGCAGAGCAGGTTTTGTGCCCGCATTCACTTTGTCGCTGTACGACAGCGAATACGCCTGCAAACCGCCTGTGCCCTAGGCTCGGTCGTTAACACCAATTTTAATTACAGCCAGCAACATGACAGAAAGACCAAACGTACTTGTAGTTTGCGGACGAAATAAAAAGCGTAGCCGGACAGCGGAACACATTTTTAAAAATGACAATCGGTTCAACATTCGTTCTGCCGGACTTAGTCCAAAGAGTGACAGAAAGATTTCAGAAAATGACTTGAAATGGGCAGATTTAGTTTTAGTCATGGAAACTGGACACAGAGCAAAGATTCGGGGATTTTACAGACATTTAGAATTGCCGACAATTGAGGTTTTAAATATTGCTGACGATTATGAATTTATGGACGACGAACTTGTTGAAATATTGACTGATAGAATCAATGACACTTTGCGAATTGTGTACAATATATGATATTATTAACTGTAAAACGACTGACAACAGAACCAAATCAGATAATAAACCATTGAAAAAGAATCGTAATTAAAGTATTAAATAGCAATGAAAACATACACAACAAGACAGAAAATTAATTCATCAACTACAACTACTTTTTTGATACTTGCGAGCAGGCTTGTTTTATTTATGGTTTTTCAATCACTGATTGCCTTGATTGTCAATTCATGGGAAATTTCTGAAAAATACTGGTTGCTGTCAGCAACACTAACAAACATTGTTAGTATAGCACTATTATTCACTTTATTTAAACGTGAAGGAAAAAAGTATTTCAATATTTACTCATTTAATAGGGAGAGAATTAAAAAAGACATTCTCATCTTCGTAGGATTAGCTCTTGTATCGGGACCTGTTGTTTTTATTCCCGGTTATTTCCTAAGCATAACGATATGGGGCAATCCAAACGTTCCGACAGATATGATGTTTAGCTCAATTGAAAAATGGTTAGTTTACCCACTTTTAATAGCTTTTCCGGTAACTATCGCTTTTGCAGAGTTAGCTACATATTTTGTATACGTAATGTCAAAACTCAAAGAACAACTTAAAATAAAATGGTTAGCAGTTTTACTTCCTGTTATATTTCTCTCTATTCAGCATTGTACATTGCCATTTATCCCTGATTTGAATTTTATCATGTATCGTGGTCTGGTATTTTTACCTTTCGCTATCTTAATCGGAGTGTCAATTTATCATCGACCTTCGCTTTTCATTTACTTTGCCATTTTACATGGCGTAATGGACTTTGGAACTGCTTTGATGTTCCTGTTAGAGTAAATTAAACCAAATAAGCGGTTCATTAAGAAGCGGCGCACTTCTGATGTAATAAGAAAACAAAGCATCCAATAGTAAATAAAAACAGATAATTAAACACTCAAATCAATTTTAAAGTCATTCAACCGCAGCTTTTATTCACTCACAATATATAAATTGTACACCTTTTCGGACTGAATTATTTTTGTTTCGAAAACCAGTCAAGCAGGTCGTATAATGTTGAATACAACAATAACGATTAAATAATCTTTATAGGTATGAAAAGGACAAATATTATCTCAACTCTGCTGATTACTTTGGGTTATGTGCTAAATGCATAATATCAACGTTTCAAAAATAAAATTTTGATATGATCGATATACCGATTCCTTTGGCAAAATTTACAAAATTACTGACAGTTGTTTGTACATTACATATTATATTTCCATCGTGTAAAGATCATTTTGAAACCAATTCTGGATTTAACACAGCTTATACTGAAAGCTCCAATGGACTAACAATTATGAGTGTGGAACAAAACGCCTGTTATCTTTATCTTGAAGGAAAAGTAATTGTCAGGAATGGAGAACTTGAGATAACACTTACTGATGGAAATGGTGATATTCGATTCCAACAATTAATACAATCGTCTGATTCCAGGGTGAATATTAATGAGAAATTTCCTGTTTGTCCGGGATATTGGAAACTAAAGTACAAAAGTTATAATGCGCTAGGAACTATTGATTTACACATGAGATTATAAACGGCATTTTACAGGGTTATCGAAGTCGATGGAAAATTTGCCGGGAACATAGGTGTACTCATCTGCAAAGATATATTGCGGATGAACGCCGAACCCGGTTACTGGATTGGCTGACACAGTTGGTTTTGGAAACTGAATAAATAGGAGTTCACAGCTATGCAGCTATCGTTTAATACATGGTTGGGCAAAAAAGTTAAGTTTCCATGGATATAATAATGCAATATGAATATTTAAACATATGGGATCGTTGCAGAATGCAGCTTGTAAAGTATTTAGTTCAGGTACTAAACGACCTGCCTGAACTTAGTAATCCCGATATTCTTGATAATAGATTTATTTATCAATGAAATCAATGAAATTGAACAGTTCAAAAAGGATCCTTCTCTTTTCAAATCAATTTATTATGTAGTTTTAAAATCTTAGTAAAAGAATATGAAACGGTATCTTAGAACAATTTTACTTTCTTCAGGAATGATAGCGGTTGTAGTTTATCTTTTGCATATCCTGCTTGGAGGGTATTTGTGGAAAACATACAATCACCTTCAACAGCCGATTAGTGATTTAACAGCAACAGGAGCACCAAACAGATTTTTATTGTTGCTGTTTACGAATGTTTATGGGGTACTGGCGTTGATATTTGCAGTCTCATTTACTGTTTTTGAAAGGAAAGAACGCCACAAATTAGTTTTTTTTGGGGGAATATCTTTTATTATCTTACACATTGTTTCAATCTCTTACAGTTTCTTTCCTCAGGATTTGGCTGGCGCAGAACCTACTTTCGCAGGAACTATGCACCTTGTGGTTACTATCCTGATTGTGCCTTTCACCATTTTGACACCATTCTTAATTGGTTTTGGACTTAAGAAAGAAAAAGCATCAAAAGCATTAGGTAACTTTTCTTTGATCTGCGGAACACTTATCGTCATCTTTGGTGGATTGACAGGATTCTTTTTCGCAAAAGGTCTTCCATTCTTTGGTTTGGTCGAACGGATGAATATCGGGACACTGCAAATCTGGACATTTGTTATGTCTTACAAATTATTAACAGCGAAGCATGAAGTGCATTAGAATATTGTTAGTTTTGCTTTTAGTATTAGCTTCAGTATAAACTTCACCAATCCTCAAACCTTTCAAAAGAAGTAACTCACCGACGCCTGAATCCTGTGATTATGCACATTATACCCCTGCGGCACCCTTCCTTCCGCATTAATTTTCCCATACCTTGCCTGCGTAAGATTATATTCGATACCGACGCTAAAATCCGGTAGATGATAGATGAGCATAGGTGCCACACGGATTAAACGATCCAGCATTTCCTGCGAATTACTGTAAAACCCCCTGCCGTAAATCGTAAAATTGTTGTTTTCGGCAAGCAGGTTCATGCCGCTTCCGAGGTTTTGCAGGTAGCCGCCAAACAAGCCGACCTGCCAGGTTTTACCATAAACTACATTTAACCAGGAGGAGAAGCTGTTGATATTAGTATACACCCTTTCGCCCGGATTACTGCTGCTACTTACTCCATAACCGCCGGGCATCAGGTGGTCGCTCAGGTTCTGACCGATGAGTGCTTTCGCTTTTATCTGCCACAATGATTTGATGTACTGTGCATAAGCGATAGCACTAAG
>JAYFPP010000236.1:0-16573 GCA_034927635.1 Paludibacter sp. | reverse complement strand
TAGGCATCCATATCTTCATCGTTTTCTACCGGAGCATTGTCTACAAGGAAGATAGCTTCCAGCCGCGCGAAGTCGGAAATGGCTGAGCGCGGTTTTGTTTCGGAAAAGTCAATGAGATACACATTCATGTGTTCATCCAACAGGATGTTTTGCATGTTCAGATCGCCGTGACAAATACCTTCGAAGTAGGGGAGACCCGTCTGCCGCCTTTTGGGAAACTCATGTTTCAGAAACCAGTAAGGGTTCAACAATTGTCTACCGGCTTCTTTAAAAGGAATGTATTGTTCATCAGCATCAATATCAAAAAGATCTCTGACTGTCTGATAGATATGCGGGAAAAACGTGAACGTCGGATCGTGGTCTTTATAAGGATAAATATTTTTTGCCACAGGCTGCCCATACCATGGTTTCAATATTTCCAGAAAAATCTTGTCGAATAATGGATCCAGCATTTCCATATTTTCACTATGGTAATAGTGCGTGAGCCATTTAAGATGTGAGGCTTCTCCGCCAATACCCACGAAATTATATCGTAAGGCACCCTTATCTCCGTGAAATTCAGCACCGAGTACGGCGGCACTGTTATTGAAAATATAAGGTAGTGCGTATTGCTGACAGCGTTCCGATTCTCTGGAAATGATAGCGCGGTTAGCCATTTTAACTACGGTTGGTCGCATTTTTCGTCCCTGACTATCGAAAGATGTAACCTGATAGGTCTGTGCCGAATAACCGCCGTGGAGCGCTTGTACAATGACCCTCGCAGCATCGGTATAGAGCCGGCGGATTAGAAATAACTTACAGGGTTCCAATTCAAGTCCTTCACATGTTTTTATGTGCAGGCGATGTGCTTCAGCATCGGCAATTCCATCCGACAGGAAAAGCCAGCAAAGCGGTTGCTGCAATTGTTCGTCGGGATTAATCCGCTGAACATCCAGGATGTTTTCAATACTCAGGTTATCGGTAATGAGTTTCTGTAGTGTGAGCGAATTGTCGGACTGATATATGTTGGCCAGTGTGAACGTCAGGCCGGTATCAGTCGCAGATTTCTTCTGATGAATAAATCTACGGTGAAATTCAGGGATGTGTTTCCACAAATCAAGTCCGTTCTTTTCATCATCAATATTCAAAATAAAACTCAGGGAAGGCAGCGAAGGATGGTTGTTGAGAATCACCGATAATGAGCTTCCATCAGTCTGCAACGACTGCGAAGCAAGTACCATTTCCTGCATGCTTATACTGGTTTCCTTTGTCTGCAATACCCCGGAAGGCTGCTCTCCGAACGAAACTGCTCCGTGCGAGAACACAGCTATCCGCGAAGGATCGGAAGCTACCCTGAAATCGGCAGGGATTTGGACATTATCGGGAAGAAAGCCTGCGCAGGTACCGGCAGTAACAAAAAGACCTGCATTCATCAACGCTGGTTCGTCCGACTCAGCTGGTGCTCCGTAGCCCACCGCAAAACCCAATTCTTTGCATCCGGCTATGTCATTGCTTTTCCAGTACAGGAGCGGAAGTTTTTCAGCATTCGTCGCCCGGTATTCAAAACATTTATTATTTACTTCGAAAAAATGTGATGTTATGACTTCCGACGTTACCTGTCCGATGAGTTCAGCTGCTGTCTCAGGTGTTTCAGTCAGATGGAAGATTCGATGCAATCCCGCCATCTCAACCACCTGATACACTTCAGGTACCATTCCGGCGATAAGTAGCTTTCCCTGTTTGGCCAGCAGTTGTTTATGGGTTTTCAGCAGGATACGTATGCCAGCACTCGAAAGATAAGCACACTGAGCAAGGTCGATGATGAGAAATTGAGTGTCTTTAAGCAAAGGGTCAACAGCAAGTTCAAAATCAATGCTGTTAACAGCATCCAACCTACCCGTAGCGTGTAGCATGGGCAGGTTGGCAATGGTATCATTAATAAATTGACTCATGGTATTACCGTTTTCGTCAGTTTATTTTTTTATAACTTTCATTTTCGACGGACCTATGGTTATGAAGTAAACACCTTTTTCCATCGAAGTCATATTCAGGGAATTTGATCCTTCATTAAGTTGTTTATTCAAAACTTCCTGCCCCATTGTATTATAAATACCTACTTTTTGACTTTCAGCAAGTGTAATAGTCAGATAATCACTTACAGGATTAGGATATATTTCCGGTACGGTAATTTGATAATCCCGGATATCAGTTTGAAATTCTGAGCTTTTAAGCATCAGATCAGCATTGACTATTCCATTTTCATTTGATATTGTAACGTTGGTTTCACCTGATGCAGCGGCGGTTTCCGAAACAATTTTATATGAGTCAAAGGCAATATTCTCAAAAGCATAATTACCATATGTATCGGTAACTGTCCAGTCAATCGGTTCATCATTCATGTTGTACAAAACAACCGACAAATTATCAGCAATTTTCGCATCACTTTGTACACTCATCTTATTAGTTCCGTTTGCAGCGATGACCGAATCTTTCAATGTAGTTGATTCGAAGAATATGTTTCCGTAGATTTTTCCGTTACCATTTGGACGTTTGTAGGATCTTAATTTCACTGTCAAATCTTTCAAATCTTCGTTCAATGTCACAAAATCAGCTCTTTTGTACCGTAATTTGTTGATATAGAACGTAGGCAGATATTTTTTATACAATCTGATATCCGGAATAACAAGAACTGTATATTCTCCATAAGGTAAACCTGTAAATTCAAAGGTGCCATTGCTGTTAAGCGGTACCCAATTTTGCGCTTTTCTGTATCCTTTTTCAAATAACACTGCCGTTCCTGATTGTATAATTATGGAGTCTTCAGCAATTGCCTGACCTGCAAGAGAGAAGTTTTCGGCTGCTTCAACCAGTTGATAACAATTTACAAAACCTGCAATCCGACAATAATTATATGTTCCGGCGTAATCGATCTTTGTGGAGTCATTTTCAATAGCAAAACTACCGAAAATCACTTTATCACCTACATTTAAATTCGACTCATAACTTCCATCACTGCTGATAACACCCTGATCCATAATTTCATATAGTCGGGGTATGTTGTCGAAAGGCGTGAGTTCCTGAACAAACAATCTGTTAGCACAATCCCCTTTACCAACAACAACAATTCCTTCCTTGTCCATTACACATTCAGGTGGAGTCACAGGATCAACAAGTTCGTAACAGGTGGCAATACCTACATAACGGCATACAACATTCGGATCATACTTTTCGTTTTTCACATAATATCCACCAAAAATCACTTTGTCGCCCTCTTTAAGTCCGGAATAACCCGGCTCAACGGTAACTGTACTGTCAGGATTTACTTCTCCCGTTGCGATAGTTGTAAGCCCGTCAACAGTAGTTTCAACAGCAGAGTCTTCTGGTAATATAATATTATCTTCAGGCTGAATTAAAAACAACTGAGGCATTGAACTAATGGGTGAAAATTCCTGAATAAATAACTGTCCGGCACAAGCATTTCTTCCAGCTACTACCACACCTTTTTTGTTCATCACACATGCCGGCTTTTCAATTATTTCATAACAGTCAACAATATTATAACAAGGTGTTGTAAAACATTGAATTTTAGTGCCGTGAAACTTTACCAATGTACCTTCATTCAACAATACATCATTTATTATATACATATCCCTCGAGTTCTGTGCCTGAATTATGGATGAATTCCCGGTTACAGATATAACCTGTCCTGTCATATCCATTTTACAACCCATCGGATCAATATTTCCAATTAAACGACCATCAAAATAAATTTCAGTATAATTGCTGAAAGTGCCAATATTTATTACAGCTTTAAACTTTGTAATTACCAAGGCACACATTCGTCCCATATCAGGAATTTGTTTCTTCGATACAAAAACTCTCTTCTCGTCGATGGAATCAATTTCCAGATAAAAATCGGGACAGGCATCACCTGACTGATAAAAATAAGCTACGTAAACACTATCGGTAGGGGTCGGGTTCTCAGGGAAAATCTGAGTTGCATCATTGAAAACAGGGAAGGTTTGTCCAAATGCATTGGAAAAACTCAGCATGCTTATAATAAATATCAGCACGGTTTTAAACACATTCTTTTTCATGACTTTTATTTTTTTTATTAGAAAGGTCGGTACAAATATAATCAATTATCTTAATAGATGTATTTGGATGTCAAAAAGTTGCAATAATAATTTTCAATTCATATAATTGCTTAAATCAATATCTGGAGCATATTCAATCTTGAATTTTTCAATCCAGTTTGATGTACCTTATGTAGTAAGAAATTCTGCCATATTTATTTATTTTCCATCTTCGGTAAATTGTTCTCTTGCAATGGCAAGAGATTTTCTCAGCTGTTTTTCTAATAGTTTTTTGTTGGGTAATTCTGTCATGGATTGAGCCACTTTAACATTTCCGGTCATCATTATGACAACCAAAAAAGGCCATAAATAATTTGGCGCATATTTGCCGCAATACAATCGGGCATACCTACAAAACGAAGAACTTCCGGAAGCAAAACTAAGAATGCAGCAGCATAAAAACTTCCTTTTTGATTGCCAAAACCACCAATAATTACAATGGATAGTATAAAGATAGATTCATTTACGGTAAAACTGGTTGGGTCAATATACGAAATATAATGAGCGTATAAAGCTCCCGGGATAGCAGCAAACATAACACTCAAAGTAAAAGAAACTATTTTTGACAGATATTCATTTTTACCTATGCTTTGAGTGTAATTTCATTTTCACTGATAGCAGTTAGAATCTTACCAAAACCTGATTTAGACATATTTTGGAATACAAACGTACAAATAATGAAATAATCTTCTACTGTGCGTAAAGCGATAAGTGAAACAATAAATGCTATAAGACCGCTAAAAAGCATGGCAATAGGTATGTTTATCCAAAAAGAACAACCAAATTGTGTGGCAAGTATAGCTGTAGTATAAGCCCCAATACCGTAGAAACCTGCATGAGCCAAAGAGATTAAACCAGTATAACCTGCTAACAAATTTAAACTCTGCGAATGTAAAGTATAGAAACAAATAAGAATAACTAGATGTATAATATAATGACACTGTCCAATAAATTGTGTAAATGAAAAACTACAGGGATTCGTTCTTGTAGTTTTTTTCTTTTCAAACCCCTCATTGATTTTTGGGAGGGGATTCGAAAAGAAAAAAACATGATTAGTTAGTAAAGAATAATTAATTTTGTAATTATTTAATTTTATGGACATTCCCAAAGATTTATTAAACAAGGAATTTCTTTCTCAATTTAAAAGTGAGGAAGATGTAAGTAAATTTCTCACGGATTTACATGCTCGTGTCTTAGAGCAAATGTTGGAAGGAGAAATGGATTCTCATTTAGGTTATCAGAAACACTCAGTAGAGGGCAATAATTCAGGTAATTCCTGTAATGGGAAGCCTACAACTTCACAAGAGGGATTGACTAAAAAGGACATTCCCTCTTGTAAGTCAACTTTATGTAAGAAGTTGCTACCCGATATAAGTTGACATTTGTTTGTTACATATTTCTATGTCCAGTCTTTATTTATGAGATTTTCAGGGGTATACTGATTCGTTAATTTGTTTCTGTTAAAGCAGATTTCTTCTTACTTTTTTTTATTTGCCAATAATAAACCAGGGTTGCAGTGATAAAATATACAGCTGTTTGAATCCAAAGACTTATATATTCAAAGGAAATTGTCCTGAGATGACTTCCCATCGTATTTATTTTAATATATCCCTGTATTCCATGTGTGGCAGGAAATATCCAGCTGAAATTTTTCCAGAAGCCGTTTATGTTCGATTGCGGCCACGATATTCCGCTAAGAAACAGTAAAATAAGAGAGAAGAACAGAAAAATAATCATTCCGGTTTCCCTGTTCGGTAGAAAAACTGAAACTGTCATCGAGAAAAATATCGTGGATAAAAGAAACGGGATCATGAACCAAACAATCTCCATCGGATTTCCGATATGTGGTAAATTGAAAATATTAGGGATAACACCCAGGATATAGAATGAAAAAGCAATATACATGAGTAAATAACAAATACTCTTTCCGATAATTACTCTCAATGTACCGCCTCTGTGTACATCGGAACTTATTAATTCATGAAATCTGTTTTCTTCACGAGAAGTCCCGGCAATCATCCCAATACCAAAAAAAAGTGTTTGATGGATAATCAGTATCAGGATTGCCGGCATCAGGAAACTGGCGAAACCCATACCTCCGTTGAACAGGACAACACCTTCATAAGGAACAGGATCAGAGGCCATTTCCGCTGATTCGCCCGTAATTCCTTGTGCATTTAGCCGTTCAACCTGTATTTTTTTCCCCATATCCAACACACAGTAATTTGAAGCCTGCATTAATGCTCTGTAATATAAGAAACTACTCATATCGCAATATATGGATAAAGTGGCTTGTTGTCCCAGACTCAGCTTTTTGTTAAAATCGGAAGGAATATAAATTACTCCATGCACTTCACGGGAATTAAAAGCTTTTTCGGCTTCTTCAAGAGTAGCACAGGTACTTAATATCTTTACATCAGGACTGGCATCGATATGCCTTAATAATTCGGATGAAAGTTTGCTCCGTGAACCGTCAACTACTGCTATCGGCACATCAGTTAAAGTTTCGTTGCTATATAAACCACAATATAATAAGGGATAAACAAGTGAAGCTAAAATAAAAATGATAACAACACCACGATCATTAAAGACTACCTTGAACTCATTTACAACAATGTGATAAATATCTTTAATGATTGAAATCCATGTGTTTAATGTAGATTTATTGTTTTTTGAATCATTCATATTCATATTATTATTTTTGCGGTTTGGATGGAATCTATGATAATTATTCCAATCCTATATATGTTATTTCGTGGGAAAATTCTGATCTGTGGCAGCGTTTTTTAAGCGATGATATACAAAGAATGGTAAGATATTGAATGAAATTAATGCCATGTAGCTAATCAAAGAATATTTGATATCAACTCCATGGAGAGCCAGATTTACATATATGTTGAAATAATGACGGATAGGGAACAAATCGCTGAAGATTTGCGCCATGTAAGGCATTTGTTCGATTGGGAATGTAAATCCTGCGAAAGTAAATCCAAGCAAACCATAGAATGCAGACATGGTAACTCCATCACGCAAAACGGGAGTTATACCGATTAATAATACTCCAATAGCCTGATAGGCGAGAACATACAGCAAAGTTGCTGCAAAGATCCATCCTATATGCGAATTGAGAGGATAGTGCATGTATTTATAGAGCAGGATATTTCCGATAATGCCAACTATAGTAAACAGAATAGAGTAGGGAAGCAGCTTCCCGGTTAATGCTGCAAATATCGAATTATTGCCGCTTTCGATCCACTTACGGCTGCTTCGTTCTTTAAATTCTACGCCAATAGCGAAAATGGTCATTAATAAAACCATCAGTTGTAAAACTCCCGGCAAAAGCACATTCAACAAATACGTTCCATAGTTGGCCCATGGATTCCCGATTAAATGTGTTTCTATCGAAATGGGCTGAATGATTCCCATAATGAGGCTTTCGTCAATACCTTTTGCTCTCAGAATTTGCTGTTGTATAGCTCCTGATGTCAGCGCCGACATATAGGTTATGTCTTTTAACAACAAGGAACCTGCAATTAAATAAGTGTCGTTGATGTAAAAAGTAATTGGCGGCCGTCGACCGGATATCGCTTCTGATGCAAAGCCCTTTTTAATCTCAACAAAGCCATAGATAGTCCCTTTTTGCATTTCCGACCGGGCTTCATAATGATTTTTAAGTCTCAGTTTAACATTAGCTTGCTGTGTAGCATCCAGATTTCTGATAAATTGCCGTGATAGAGTCGAATTATCCTGATCGACCACCGCGATAGGCATATCATTAGGCTGCCCTTCATCAAAGAAAGTCAGAAAGAAAACAAAACAAAATGCTATCACCAGAACGACTGAAATAAAATATACGGGTCTACTGACCATTCTTTTCAATTCGCGGTTGAAAGAGTTTGAAATGCCGGTTATAATATTATTTGACATGATTAACTGATTTTTTACCTGTCTTCACCTCGCTACTTCACCATTTCATCAAATATAGCCGTCATCCCAGGACGTAAATCTGCAATATTGGCTGTTGGTCGGGCGCGAACTTCAAATGTTTTTACATCGAATTGGCCGCTTGTTTTTGTTGCTTTCCAGGTTGCGTAAGATGCAAGTGCCTTGATATATGTTACCTTCACAGCCACAAGTTGATTGTTTAATGCCGGAATTTTTACCTTAAATGTTTTTCCCATTTTCAAATCTCCCAATAAATCTTCTCTGACATTAAACGAGAACCATATATCATTTAAGTCTACAATGCTCATGATGGGGGCACCTGTTCCGACTAATTCGCCGCGTTTTGGAAAAATCTCAGTAACTTCACCTGTAATTGGAGCTGTCAGCGTTGTTTCCGACATGTATGATTCTACTTCTTTAACAGCCCCTTTTGCCCGGTTAACCAGAGCAAGCGAAGCATCAATGTCCTCAATTTGCGCACCGTTTTTCGCCATATCGTATTGATATTTAGCTGCATTGGCAGTTGCAAGTGCTGCTTTGTATTGCGCTTCCACTTCATCACGTTTTTGTGCAGGTACAACTCCTTTGTCATATAAACGCTGAATTCTTTCAAATGATTTTTGAGTAATGTCAACACCTACCAATGCTTTTTGCCACATTTCATATGCTCCAAGAATCAACTCTTTACGTGCGCCGTTAACTGCCTTGTTGTTCTGCGCCTGCGCTGCGTTCTCTGCTGCGCTTGCTTGTGCCAGTTTAGCATACAACTCAGGACTGTCAATAATAACGAGAGTATCACCTTCCATAACCTTTCCACCTTCTTCAGTCAAAAATGCTTTTATTCGTCCGGGTACTTTCCCTGAAATGCGAACTTCGCTTGCAACGGCCTCCCCCTGAATTATGATAGGTTCAGGTTTATTTACAAACAATCCGATGATAAATATTACTGTTACTACTACAATTAAAGATAACAGTCCTGTCCTTAAATCTTTATTTTTCTTTTTCATTGCTTTCAGAATTTTAAATATGATATTTGTTTGTTGATATGAGCTGTTTTATTTTAATGTTCCCAATGATTTTTGCAGGTATAAGTTGCATAATTTTACCTCAATTGCCGAATCGATAGCTTCTGACTTCGCTGATAACCAGGCTGTTTGTGCTCCGAGCAAATCGGTGGAAGTTATTACACCTGCTTCGAATCCTTCAGTTGCATATCGCAGATTTTCTTCTGCCTGTAATACGTTTTCCTGCGTTGCAACTTGCTTTTTCACACTTTCGGCAACTTTATATGTGCTCTGGCTTATTTGAAGCTGAATCTTTTCTTTAGCTTCTTCTAATTGGAGCGATGCAATCCGGTGCTGTGATTTTGCAGCTTTCAGGGTATGAAATTTTTCTCCAAAGTGGAATAAAGGAATATTTCCGACTACTCCTACGGTAAACATCCCGCCAAATTCATTCTTGTAACCGTTATATACATTAGGATTTGAAAGGAGATAATTTCCCGAAAGTGCGATGTTTGGCATAAAGCGTGAAAGCATTACTTTTTCATTTGATTTGGCTATATTTTCAAGTTGAGTTAAGGCTTTTAGCTCTGGACGATTATTATATGCTTGTTCATAGGATATTAGTTCCTCTGTTTTGGATGCATTATTCAGTTCTTCATCAACTAAAATGTAACTTTCGTACAAAGGAATTCCGCATAATTGATTTAACGCCATTTTTGAAAGACTCAACCCATTTTCAGCTTTTGATAATGAAACATCGGCTTCATTTAACTTGACTTTAATTTTTAAAGCCTCTGCCTTTGTGGCGACTCCTTCGTCAATCATCACAGTTACATCAGAATCTGCTTTTGCAATTAAATTCCGGTATTCTTTGGCGAGTTTTACCTTATTCTCGACGGATACAACACGCCAGTAGGCTTCATCCACTTCCAGTATTAACTCAGTTGTTTTGCTCTCTAATTGAGCGTTGGCAAGGTTTTCCCCATATTTTGCGATCCTATACAGTTCCAGAATCTTACCTCCCATGAATATTGGTTGAACAAAACCGATTGTTCCAGCAAAAATATTATGAATGTCGTATTCTAAAGCATCTTTCGGCAATAATGCATATCCTTTCCATTGTATCTTTTCAGGATTGGTCTTTGGATTAAATGGTATGTTGTTAGCATCCAATGGCACTGGCTGCCCGTTTATCAAGGTCCATCCGTTTGATATCTGATCAGCTGTGAAACCAAAGGAACCATCTGCCATCTTTGTTCCAACAGGCAACATTGCGTCCTCTGCAAGCAACGATATATTCTTCTGGTTCCATGCATAAGTTCCATTTGCCGAAAAATTTGGTAAAAACTGTGTAAATGCAGCCTGTTTTAGCTTATTTGCTGCTTTTACGTTTTCCTGCGATATTTGCAGGGTTTTGTTGTGCTCCAATGCCATTTGCCGGCATTCTTCCAGATTTAAAACTTTTTGCGGGTAAAGTTGTATGGATGCAATGAGGGTAGCAACTACTAATACTTTTCTTCTCATACCTTTTATATTATAATGTAATTAACTAAACAATGGTTGTATATGCAACTATATATCCAAAAAAATTATTTTAAATTCACCATAATCTTTTTCAAGACAGAACGACAAGTATTTAGCTCTTCGTCAGTAATATTACTAAGTGTTTTATTGGCAATCTTTTGAACCAATTCAGTTGCTTTTTTCTGAAGAGAAGCACCAGCAGTAGTAAGGTGAATTAAGTTTATCCTTCTATCCTTATGATCTGAAACACGGGTAACGAGATTACTCTTTTCCAGCTTGTCAATTAGTCTGGTCATACTAGGCTTATCTTTAGAAGTAAGACGGCAAAGCGTTTGTTGGGTCACTTTGTCTTCCTGCCATAAGCAAGCCAAAACTGACCATTGTTCGGTAGTAATTTCTACTCCCTCAGTTGCAAACGTACGCAAAAATGTCCGATTGATGGCAGTGGAAATTTTTCCAACCAAAATATCGAATACTTCATCGTTTTGTAAATGTACCATAATAGTTTGAATGATAATAGTTGTTTGAACAACGATGCAAAATTACATTAAATGAAATGCAATTGTCCAAATATTTATATTATTTAACAAAAAATATTTGACGGAATTTAGGAGATATGATAAGTAAAGTGATTGAGGAAATTCAATTGCTTCATTTTGTTGAAGTTAGTTGTTTAATGAGGTTTGATGTTAAAATTCTGATGCCTTCTGAAGCCCCTGCTTTTATCACACTGACATCTTTACGGTATACTTCGACATCATTCGGATCGATCAGAAAAACAGGTATACCTGCCTGCACATAATGCAACAATCCTGCTGCAGGGTACACCTGCATCGACGTTCCAATGATGACAAGTATATCAGCCGACAAAACGATCTCAAGGGCTTTTTCGTAATCGGGAACTTCTTCGCCAAACCAAACTATATGGGGCCGCAAGGGATAACCTTTAGGACATACATCACCGACTTTATAGTTTGTTTTATCAGGATCAACCTCATACACTTCATGAGAAGGACCGGTAGATCTCATTTTCATTAATTCACCGTGGAGATGAAGTACCTGATTACTACCAGCCCTTTCGTGCAGGTTGTCAACATTTTGGGTGATGATTTTTACTTCAAATTTTTTTTCGAGGGCTGCCAATCCTAAATGTCCAGCATTGGGAGTGGCATTTTTCAGCTGTTCCCTCCGCTGGTTATAAAAATGATGCACTAAAGCAGGATTGCTTTCCCACGCTTCCGGGGTGGCTACATCTTCAATTCTGTATTGTTCCCACAATCCTCCTGAATCACGAAAAGTTGAAATACCGCTTTCAGCCGACATCCCAGCTCCGGTCAATACAACAAGTTTTTTCATATATATCTTAAATGATTGGTTGAACAAGCGTTTATTTCTTCATAATCATAAGCTTCACTAAACCTGCGCTGATGAAATATATTCCTTTTTCCATTGTATTAATATTCAAGGTATGCGAACTTTCCTGTAACTGTTTGCTTAACACTTCCTGTCCCAGAGCATTATAGATGCATATTTTCTGGGTTTCAGAAAGTGTGATGGTAAGGTAATCTGTTACTGGATTCGGTTAGGCAGTCATTTTTGAAATCTGAATGTCGTCAATATCAGTATCTTTGGCAATTTCTACACTGCTGAACGTCACTTTATCACCTATGTTTAATCCAGAAGTATAAGCTTTTTTGTTACTAATCATCCAATTATCCACAAAAGCATACAGTCGGGGAACAGCATAATAGGGAGTAAGTTCCTGAACAAATAAACGGTTTGAACACTCTCCTTTACCTGCAACAATGATTCCCTCTTTATCCATTATACATTCTGGTTCTGATACGGGTTTAATAACCTCATAACAATCCACAATATTGTAACAAGGGGTGGTAATACATTGAATTTTAGTGCCATGAAAACAAATCTCAGTGCCTGAACTCAATATCGTATTATTAACGATGTATAAGTCTCTGGAATAATATTCCTGAATTATGGATGATTTCACAGTAGTAGAAACTACCTGACCTTTTAATTTCATTGGGCATTGATCAAAATCAATAACTTTTATCAACTTGCTATCGAAATAGATTTCACTTAGGTTATTTAACGTTCCGAGATTTAGTTGCGAATAAAAATGAGATATCACCATCGTGCAAATTCGGTTTTTGTCTTGAATTAG
The DNA here is from genome assembly GCA_034927635.1 of Paludibacter sp. GTDB lineage: Bacteria > Bacteroidota > Bacteroidia > Bacteroidales > Paludibacteraceae > Paludibacter. Next base: position 3,803 of record JAYFPP010000236.1, on the reverse strand, counting down.
TTTTTTTTGAAATATAAATTTTATTCTCACTGATGGAATCTTTTTCAATATAATAATCTGGACAGCCATCATTCAATACGTATGAGTATATGATAAATATACTGTCATCAGGGGCGGGATTTTCGGGATAAACCTGAAATGCATCTTTGTAAATAGGGGAGGTTAGTCCTACTGTGTAGAAAAAACTCAATATGCTTACAGAAAATATAAGCATAGTTTTAAATATACCTTTTTTTATGACTTTATTATTAGATTATCAAAATACTAAATAAGCACTTTTATTTAATCAGATGTCTTTGTATGTCAAAATGTTGCATCAAAATTTCAAGTCAACTTTTTTAATATACCAGCCGTTTCCGGTACACAAAAACGGGTAAAAGGATATAAAATCAATTAAACATATTGAAAATATTTTTAAAGGATTTTTGATGTAAAGATATTAATAACCCGGATTAAGTGTAATCATAATAAGTTAAAAAATGTAGTTTATTTCCCAATACAAAACTTCCCGAAAATATTCCCCAAAACCTCATCATTCGAAATCTGCCCGGTTATTTCCCCGAGGTAAAACATACATTCGCGGATATCGCGGGAGAGGAAGTCGCTGGAAACGCCTGTTTCCATGTTTTCAATGACACGTTGGATGGAAGTGAGTGCCTTTTGGAGTGCTTCGTAGTGACGGATGTTATTAACCACTACATCACCGGGATGAAGTTCCGGTATTTGAGCTGCTCTGATAAGGGCATTCTCCAGTTCCTGAATATTTGTATGGTCTTTTGCTGAAATAAAAATGCGTTCACCTTCGAACGGACTGAATAAATGACTCAATACTTCGCTTTCCTCAGAGGTTATTTTGTCTATTTTGTTGAATACCAGAATGATTTGTTTCCCTTCTGCTTTTTCTTCTATTTTACCGGTCAGCCACTCGATGTGCTCGCTGAGCTGTGTGCAGTCGAGTATCCAGAGAACGATGGCAGCCTGCTCAATTTTTTTGAAAGTACGTTCGATGCCGATGCTTTCTATTTTATCTGAAGTTTTACGGATACCGGCGGTATCAATGAAACGGAAAGTGATACCCTGTATATTCACTAAATCCTCGATGGTATCACGGGTAGTGCCGTGAATATCTGAAACGATGGCTTTATCGTCGTTCAGCAATAAGTTCAGGAGTGTTGATTTCCCCACGTTTGTTTCGCCAACCAAAGCTACCGGAATGCCGTTTTTCAGAGCATTTCCTATTCTAAATGAATTGGCCAGACTCATAATATGTGCTTCGATAGCGATGGATAAGTCCTTTAACTGTGCTCTGTTGGCAAATTCCACATCTTCTTCGGAGAAGTCGAGTTCCAGTTCAATTAACGAAACAAAATCCAATAGTTGCGTCCTGAGTTGAATGAGTTTTTCGGAAAAACCTCCACGCATCTGATTCATCGCCATGCGGTGAGATGAAGCTGAGTTGGAGGCTATCAGGTCGGCCACAGCTTCGGCCTGGGTAAGGTCCATTTTACCATTCAGAAAAGCACGTTGGGTGAATTCGCCCGGTGCTGCCAACTGACAGCCATTCTCGATCAACAGCTGTAAGATACGTTGCTGGATAAAGATGGAACCATGACAGGATATCTCAACAACATCCTCACCCGTAAAAGAATGAGGTGCACGAAACACCGATACCAGCACATCATCTATCACTTCTTCTTCGGAAGTTTGTAGCTGACCGAATGCAACAGTGTAGGTAGGTTGGTTCAACAGTGCATTATCTCCTTTTTTTGAAGAAAACACCTTATCAGCAATTTCAATTGCTTTGTTGCCCGATATACGGATCACAGCAATGCCCCCTGTTCCGGGAGCTGTTGAAATGGCGCAAATGGTTGTTTCGTTGTTCATATTGTTTCTTTTATTCGAATTATAATCCCCCGGTTTATACCGGAAGACTATTGATTCATCACTTATCACTCATCACTAAGAGACGCGGTATGCCACGTCTCTACGTTATTCGCTATTACATATTCGCTCTCAAAACCGCTCCAGCACCGTTTGCACCAACTTTTCAATGTACGGATTATAATCAGTATTTGCGGCTTCGACCCGGCGGTTGGCAATTACGCAGCAAACCGTCATGGCTTTGTGTCCCATTAGTTTAGCCAGACCGGCAATGGCCGATCCTTCCATTTCGTAATTGGTGATCTTGTAATTTTTATATTGGAATTTTTCGATTTTATCATTCAATTGAGGATCGGCCAGACCTACCCGAAGTTCACGTCCCTGTGGACCGTAAAATCCGTTGGCAGAGATGGTTACTCCGCGTATCATGTCTGTTTGACCTATCCTGTCAATTAATTCTGTGTCAGCATCAACCACATAGGGCGCAGCAAGTTGTTTGTTCCAGTTCAGCTGTTTTACCAGCGATGCTTCAAATTCCAGATCACTTACGTTGTCGCGACCGGCATAGAAATTAATCATACCGTCAAATCCAATTGATTTCTCCGAAATAAGAAAGCTGCCGAGCGGAATTTCGGGTTGCATGCCTCCTGAAGTGCCGATGCGAACTATGCTGAGTTGACGAAAATCAGTTTTTTCAGTTCGATTTACAAGGTCAATATTGGCCAATGCATCCAGTTCGTTCATAACGATGTCGATATTATCAGTCCCGATACCCGTTGAAAGTACAGTAATTCTTTTACCTTTGTATGTACCGGTAACGGATTTAAATTCGCGGCTGGATACGCTGCATTCCTGCGTTTCAAAATAGCCTGCTACCAGTGCTACACGTCCGGGGTCGCCGACCAGAATAACTTTATCAGCCAGTTGCTCAGGGTGTAAATGTAAATGGAATATGCTGCCGTCGGCATTGACGATAAGTTCTGATGATGGGAAATGTTTCATAAGCCTGATGCGTGAAAAAATTATTTATCTTTGTACAAAGATAGTGTTTTCTTTATTTATAACAACATTCCCGCATAGTGGTTTATTCGTATGGAACAACATAAATTACCTCATCCGTTGATTGCTCTTTTACCTGTCATACTCTTGATACTGATGGTGGGTGTCTCTGTTTTTTTGTTTGGAGGTGATGCCCTGAATGGTGCCAGTCAGATGGCATTGATTTTTGCTACTGCTTTTTGTTTACTGATAGGTAAGATGACCATAAAATCCAACTGGCATGATTTTGAGAAACATCTTCACAAAAACTTTAAGAATATCTCCGGAGCTTTGCTGATATTGTTTGTTATCGGTTCATTGTCAGCTACCTGGATGATAAGTGGGGTAGTGCCTCTGTTCATTGTTTATGGGATGCAAATCATCCATCCGACCGTATTTTTACTTTCTGCATGCGTTATCTGTGCTGTGGTATCGGTACTTACGGGTAGTTCATGGACAACAATAGCAACTATCGGCATTGCCTTGCTCGGTATTGGTATGGCATTAGGTTTTTCGCCGGGATGGATAGCCGGTGCAGTAGTTTCAGGAGCTTATTTCGGAGATAAAATATCACCACTTTCAGATACTACCGTATTGGCTTCGTCGGTCACGGGTACACCTTTGTTCACACACATCCGTTATATGCTCATCACGACTATTCCATCATTTATCATTTCACTGATTGTTTTTGGTGTTGCAGGAATGATGATCACAAAACAGGTGATGACTGAAAGTGAAGTTTTTGAACAGGTATTAACGGATAAGTTTCATTTGTCGTACTGGCTGTTGCTCGTTCCTGCTATCACAGTCTTCCTTATTGTTAAACGATATCCTCCACTTGTTACCTTGTTTTTGTCGATGCTGACAGCCCTGATCTTTGCCCT
>JAYFPP010000002.1:0-2760 GCA_034927635.1 Paludibacter sp. | reverse complement strand
ATAGGGATATACGAGGTGTTTGCACTTACCGAAGATAGCAAAGAAGTTGTATCTCCTGTTGTAAGGGAAGTTTCGGTTACAGAAAAAGGGGTAGTGATAGAAATAGAAGAACCGATAAAAGTCAGAATCAATACATAAGAGTTTTTATGAAAGATTATATATTCCAAAAACAAAAAGCAGATATGAATATTCAGATTCGCTTGAAATTCAAATTTATACTTCTGCTTTTTCTTATCACAACTGCACATTCTGTTTATGCGCAATCTACATCACCGGAGTCTTTATCAGACGACAGGAGGCTACAGAAGAAAAATCTTGTAATTCGCGAGTACAACACCGATGCACATGGGAAAAATAACTGGATGGATCATCTTACCGTATACAATGAACAAGGATACAAAGTACAGGAAATAGAATATGCCGTATATGGTATGCGTTCAAAAGTACTTTTCGAATATGATGATTATAATCGTTGCATAAAAGAAATAGTTTATGATGACAGAAATAAAATTACACGGATCAGGAAAATTACCTATAACGCTGATGGAACAAGAAAGGCGCAATATAATTATTTACCCAATGGCCGGCTATTTTCCACCAAACGGTATGAATATTCCATTGGTGGCGGGACCAGACCGAGATAATTATCCGAAAAAAAATATATTAGAGGAGCAGCTCAATGCGTTCGAGCCAATTTCGCTGGTTGAAATGGATCGTGTGAAACTGATGAACCGAATTGACACAAAATTTATTGTCGGCTACCATCAACTGCCCGGGATATTGGCAAAAGCTTCGTCAGCATACAGGATTCTTGAAATAGATGGTTCGCGGGTTTCACCCTATTCAAGTATCTATTTTGATACCACTGATATTCAGATGTACACGATGCATCATAACGGGAAGCTCAACCGATACAAAGTACGTATGCGTTTATATCTTCAGTCGGGCGATACCTATCTTGAAATTAAAAGAAAGAACAACAAGGGCCGAACTTCTAAAAAAAGAATCAGCATCTCCCGTGAACATTTTGAATCTCTTAATCTGGATGAAATAGAAAGAGTATTTATCAGAGATAAAACACCTTACGAACTTGAGAATTTAAAGCCACAACTTCAAAATGTTTTTCATCGCATTACACTTGTTGATTATAACGAGACTGAGCGGGTTACCCTGGATATTGAACTCAATTTCAGAAAAATAGGCCTTAATACCTATGTACCTATGGACAAAATTGTAATAGTAGAAATTAAGCAGGATGGAGCTGCAACTTCATCTTTCAGAAAATTGCTTGATGAAGCATCTGTGCCTCCTAAGAGTATCAGCAAGTATTGCCTTGGGATGATTCTCACAAATCCGGGGATAAAATACAACAGGTTTAAAGAAAAAATTCGATTAATAAACAAAATAGCAACATGATACAGTCTGAACTTCCCGAGTATGACCCTGCCATCGCGGCAGAATACGGATCACAGGGTTTTGCCGGTCCCGACTTTATGGGTATCCCGCTTTTTGAGGCCTCTACGCTCATAGAATTACTGCTGCGATTCAGCTTTAATTTGATAGTATGTTTGGTTATCATCAAATATTTCTATTATAAGAAAAGCGGACGGCGTGATTTTTACTTCACCTTTATCCTGTTTTCGGTAACCGTTTTCTTGCTGATATTTCTGCTGGATTCTGTTCGATTAGAGATAGGAATGGCCCTGGGCTTGTTTGCTATCTTCGGCATTATCCGTTACCGAACGGAACAGGTGTCTATCCGTGAAATGACCTATCTTTTTGTAATTATAGGCATTTCGGTCATCAATGGATTGGCCAAATCACTCACAATATCAGAGATGATAGTCACAAACGCATTATTCGTAGGTGCAATTGCCATTATGGAAAGCTCGAAAATAGTGAAGCATGTGGAAACAAAAATTGTTCTGTGTGAGAAGATAGAACTCGTAAAGCCGGAAAAGTATGAAGAATTAAAACAAGATTTGGAAACGCGTACCGGGTTGAAAATCCTTAAAATGGAAATCGGGCACATCGACCTGCTACGCGATGTGGCTTACATCAAAATCTTCTATAATTCAACCACAAACGAACCGAACTCAATCGGGAATATAACCAAATTTGATAAATTCTTTTAATGAAGAAGCTGTTGCGCATATTGACTCTCTGTGTGTTGGTAAGCTTGTCAACTATGTCATTATGTGCTCAGCTTTCTGATGTCGGGACGTTGGGTTCTATCTCGCTTTCAAAAGATTTTAACAGATACATGGGTGCGACAGTCGGGCAGGAACTACGTTTCGATCAGCTTTCAACTTCGCTGAATCGTTCGGCAACAAGCATTGGAGCAGATGTAAGCCTGATAAGAAGATTTTTAAGAGCGCAGTTTGATTATGACCTTTTGTATCGCAAAAACAAAGATACAAGTTATGAATTCCGGCATCGTTCATCCATAGGATTATTGGCTCAGTATAAGTACAACAGCTTAAATTATAGAATAAGATCACGTATACAGGCTACCTTCAGAGATGAAAACCGTGGTGATTATAAGTTTAATCCGGGTTATGTGTGGCGAAACAGGTTTGAATTGCGCTATGATGTTTTCGGTTCTCCGTTCACACCTTATTTATTTTGGGAGATGTTTTGTCCTGTAAATAGCAGGTATGGGTTTTTTATGGATGGTTACCGTATTTCTTTCGGAACAAAATACAAGATATCAAAAAGAAGTGATATCGATTTTCAGGTGCGTTTTGATCAGGAAATTCA
>JAYFPP010000061.1:0-6067 GCA_034927635.1 Paludibacter sp. | reverse complement strand
ATGACAGTACAAAGTTCCTTCAAAGTGAATGTCGTTTGGAGTCTGCTTAGCGCGCTTCAGGATTTCAAATCTTCACAAATAAATTGTTTTGGCACCAATGGTGGTGTTCAGATAAATGGGATTGAAAAACAGGAAACTATCAGATTATTCAACCTGAGCGGTATGGAAGTTCATAAAGTGAATACAAGTGCAGGGGATGTTTTCATCAATGTACCACAGGGTATTTATGTTGTAAGAATTGCTGACAAAGCTGCGAAAGTGGTTGTAAAATAGTCAATGGACAACGGACGACTGTCAACGGTCAACAGTCTGTAGACTGCCGACTGTTGTCTGTCGACTGCCGACAAAAAATAATATTTGCATGAAAAAAACGAGTTTCAAATTAATGATATTGCTACTGTTCTTTGCAGCAGGAGTAAGTGCCCAGACCCCAATAACTATTACCGGAACGGTTTTGGATGAGGGTGGTGAATCGTTGCCAGGAGTGAATATACTGGTGAAAGGCACGGAAAGAGGAACTATTTCTGATATAGACGGTAAGTTTGGTATATCGGTACCGAATACTTCATCAATGCTTGTGTTTTCCTATCTGGGATATAATACGGTGGAAGTGAAGGTTGACCGTACGAAACCTATGGTAATCACACTGAAAGAGGAATCAAAAACTCTGAATGAGGTCATGGTGATCGGGTATCAGGATGTCAAGAAAAAAGACCTTACCGGTTCTGTGTCCAAAGCCAATATCGATGATATGCTGAAAGCACCGGTGGCCAGTTTTGATCAGGCACTTGCCGGACGTATTGCCGGGGTGAATGTAAGTTCAGGCGAAGGTACCCCGGGTGCTACCATGAATATTGTTATCCGTGGTAATAACTCCCTTACACAGGAAAACTCACCTTTATATGTCATCGACGGTTTTCCGGTGGAAGATCCAACTGTCGGAAGTTCCATCAATCCTAATGATATTGAATCAATCGACGTATTGAAGGATGCTTCGGCCACCGCCATTTATGGTGCCCGTGGTGCCAACGGGGTTATTATCATTTCTACCAAGAAAGGAAAAGTGGGTGAACCGGTGATTACTTACGACGGTAGTTTCGGTATGCAACGGGTAACACGTACCATCCCTATGATGGATGCTTACGAATTCGTGCGTTTGCAGTCGGAAGTATGGTCTCCGGCAGATTTAGTGGGTAACTTTGGTTATTTTAAAACTATTGGAGATAAAACTTATACTCTCGATGATTATCGTGGTGTTGAACAATACAACTGGCAGGATCTGATTTTCAGAGATGCCATGCAACAAAATCATAGTCTTTCTATCACCGGTGGTACTGCCGGTAACCGCTACAATGCTTCCTTGTCCTATTACGATCAGGATGGGGTGGTGCTCGCGTCAAACTATAATCGTATTCAGGGACGTCTCGGAACTACCATTCGCAGAGATAAACTCAACATTAATCTATCGACCAACTACTCCCGTGCCACTCAAACCGGTAGTTCTCCATCGCAATCGTCCTATAGCGGGATGAATAACCTGTTCTACAGCGTATGGGGTTACCGTCCGGTAACACAGCCCGGGGTTGATTTGAATAGTTTGCTCGATAATACTACCGACGAAGGAGTGGATCAGACCAACGACTACCGTTTCAATCCTATCCTGTCGCTCAACAATGAGTATAGAAAGAACTTTACTACATACAGCCAGTTTAATGGTTTTGTGGAATATGAATTTATCAAAGGACTGAAACTGAAAGTTTCCGGAGGTTATACGCTTGACAGCCGGAGAGGAGAGAATTTCAATAATTCCAAAACCCGTTATGGTTCACCTATTTCAACCGATAAAGTAAATGCCACACTTTCCACCTCGGAACGCAAAACATGGCTTAATGAAAATATCCTGACCTATCAGACCAGTTTTCAGAAAAAGCATTATATCAATACGATGATTGGTTTGACCATGCAGGAATCCAACTATGATTATTACAGCATGAAAACCATAAATATTCCTTACGAATCGCTTGGTATGGCAGGTATGGGACAAGGTGTAGCCAATCGTATAGTATCAAATATCTCCGAATGGAGCATGTTATCGTATCTGGCACGATTCAATTATAATTATCAGTCGAAGTATTATGCCACCGCTTCGTTCCGTGCCGATGGTTCTTCAAAATTTACCAAACAAAACAGGTACGGATATTTTCCTTCCGCTTCATTGGCATGGAATTTTACTGAAGAAGATTTCGTTCAACCGCTGACTTCTGTTCTCAATTCAGGGAAAGTCCGCCTGAGCTGGGGGGTAACCGGGAATAACCGTGTGGGTGAATACGATACTTATGCACTTTTTGAAGCCTTACAGGCTGCCGAAGGAAATTTTTCCAAGCCGGAAGATATTGCTCACGGTGTGTATGCTTTTAACAATACAGTGACCAATGTAGGTGTAGTACCGTATAGTTTATCGAACCCTGTTTTGAAATGGGAAACAACCGGACAAACTAATTTCGGGGTAGATTTATCTTTCCTGAAAGACAGAGTCAATTTTACTTTCGACTGGTACAATAAAATTACCTCCGACCTTTTGCTACGTGCCACCCTTGTTCCTTCATCAGGTTATGGAAGTGTGATGAAGAACATCGGAAAAGTACAAAATCAGGGTGTTGAGTTCACTATAAATACCATTAATCTGCAATCAAAGAAATTCAAATGGACTTCCAACTTCAACATCTCGTTCAATACAAACAGAGTGCTTGAATTGTCAGATAATCAGCTGGCTATGCTTACAAATGGTTATTTCGATCAGAACTTCACCTCGCCGAATTACATTGCAAAAATCGGACATCCAATTGGTATGATGTACGGTTATATTTATGAAGGAACCTACAAAGTGGACGAGTTTATCTTCGATGGATCAGCCTATACGCTTAAACCGGGAATCGCCCGTTATACATCTGAAAATAATACACAACCGGGTTATCCTAAGTATTCTGATATTAACGAGGATGGTGTGATTGACTCCAACGACCAGACTTTTATCGGTCGTGGTGAACCTATACATATTGGTGGTTTAACCAATAATTTCGAGTATGCAGGTTTCGATTTGAGTATTTTCTTACAATGGTCATATGGTGCTGATATCCTGAACGCCAACCGCCTGATGTTTGAAAGCGGATATAACAAGCGTAAAGATCTGAACCAGTATGCCAGTTATGCCGATCGATGGACTTTTGAAAATCAGAACAGCGATGTTCCAAGGGTAAGTGCCTCCTCATCGAACGGACTGTTCTCCAGCCGTATTATCGAAGATGGTTCTTTTATCCGTCTGAAAACCTTGTCGCTGGGGTATACTATTTCGCCCAAATTTTTGAAACGGATTAAAATCAGCAAGGCAAGGGCCTATGTTTCTGCTCAGAATTTATTTACCCTGACAAAATATACAGGTTACGACCCTGAAGTTTCCATCAGAAATACTGCTTTGACACCGGGGCTCGACTTCTCGTCCTATCCCCGTGCCGCATCAGTTAACGTAGGTATTAATGTAAGTTTCTAATCCAAAATATTATAGCACAATCATGAAATCAATCAAAATCTCATTCATAGTTGCCCTCCTGTTTACAGGCTTTGCTTGTTCCGATTTTTTGGAAAAGGAACCTCATACCCTGACACCTGAGAACTTTTTCAATAATGAATCGGAATTGCAGGCCTTTCTGACCGGCGTTTATAGTCCGATCATGCAGGAGCATTTCTATGGTAATAATTATCCTCTTTATGTTGCGGGGGGTGACGATCTGACTTTCTATCAGAGAGCCAACGCCACAAGCAGTATACTTTGTGCCAACGCAAACAGCAGTAATACCTATATCACTACTTTCTGGCGGATATTGTACGAAGGAGTAAACAGAGCCAATATCCTGCTGGAGAATGTGGATAAGAACCCGGAATTATCGCAGACAGTACGCGACCGTGTACGTGCAGAAGCTTTGTTCCTCCGCTCGTTTTATTATTTCAACCTTGTACAGGGTTGGGGAGATGTACCTTTGCGTCTGGAATCAACCAAAAAAGTGACCGGTCTTGATGCGCCACGTGTTGACAAGCAGGTGATATACGATACCATTATTGCTGATATTGAAACAGCTATCCCTAACCTTGTTAAATCAGGTGAAATTACTTATACCGGAAGAGCTACCCAATCTGCAGCAAAAGGTATACTTGCCCGTATCTATCTTTTCAGGGCAGGGGAACATTTCCGCGACAAAAAGCCGGCCGGAACTGAAGTGCAGGAGTATTTTGCCGAAGCAAAACGCTGGGCACTCGAAGTAATGGACAGCCATATTCACGGACTGGTAAAACCTTACAACCGGGTATTCCTCGATTTGGCACAGGATAAATACAACAGCACCGGTGTACTTGAAAGTATCTGGGAAGCCGAAGAAGCCGGTAATCGCAGTACGGTGGAGCAGGCATCGGGACGTTTGGGTAATACAATGGGTTTCGGGAGTAGCAATGATTATTCCTCGAATGAAACATACAAGAATCTTGCAGGGATGTCAAATCCCGGCTATAGCTACAAATTTGCCTATGGTTCTGTAAAACTTTATGAAATGTATGAATCGGAAGGCGATACATCCCGTGGTGACTGGAATATAGCTAATTACGAATATGTTTTTGCCAGTACTACCGCTAAGGAAGTTAAAGGAAGAAAGTATTATTTTGGCAAATTACGTCCTGGAACGGTTGCTCCTGAAAACTTCACCTATACCGAAGAAACCGCAGCAGTAAGCAACAAGAATAAAACACGCTGTGCTGCCAAATATCGTCGAGAATATGAAACGGTTATTCCGAAGAATAAGAACTATACGCCTATCAATTTTCCGATTCTAAGGTACAGCGATATCTTGCTCATGATTGCTGAGGCTGATAATGAACTTACGGCAGTGCCTTCGGATCTGGCATATGCCTGCCTTGATTCGGTACGTGTACGTGCAGGCATCACTCCACTATCGGGAGCCGGATTGACGAAAGAGCAATTCCGCAATGTCATAAAAAAAGAACGCGCCATGGAATTTTGTTTCGAAGCTCTGCGCCGCTGGGATTTGATTCGTTGGGGTGATTTCTATAGTAATATGATTACCATGCAGGGTTATGTGGAACAGGATGGCTGGACTACAGGATTGAAATATGCGTCGGCCTATTATAATGTATCAGAAGCCTATAATTATTTTCCTATACCCGATAGCGAAATGTCGGTAAACAAATTGATCACCGTAAATAATCCGGGTTGGTAATTAAATTCAATAAGTAAAAAAGTATAAACGATGAAAATCAAATATATTCTATTCAGTTTTTCCCTGCTCGCCTTATTTTCTTCCTGTGAAAATGAATTGATGCAGGAGGTGAGTTTTGATGTGGCCGTAGCGCCTGCTGAAGGGTTGACCATTACTGATACGCTCATCACTGCCACGAAGGGCAGTACGCTCAGTTTTAATTTTTCGGGAGAGCCCGATTTTATTTCCATGTCCTATGAGCATTTTACTCCTTCGTATTCCGAGTTGATTTTTTCGACAATGGTTGCCTGGGGAACTCATTTCGAAAACACATTGAGTGTGTATGTGTCCGATGAATTTCAGGGACTTGCTCTGAATGATTTTAAGCTTGATTCAGTAGCCATTACCAGTCATACCTGGACAAATATCAGCGCTTTGTCGAATCTGCCGACGACTGTTAATACTAAGAAACAGGCAATAATTGACATGACCCAATACCGTGGTAAGAATGTTGTGATAGCTTTTCATTATCATCCGGTTACGTCTGATGATTTGCAGCCTGCATGGCAGATATTCGATCTGAACTTAAAGAATTCATTAGTTCCCGACAGTTCACTTATGTCAACCAATCTCGCCGCTACCATGGGCTTTTCTCCTTTTGACATTTTGAAAGGTGACACCACCGCTTACAAAAGCGAACCGGTAGCAGGAGTCTGGTCAGTGAATAATCCGGCACTCATGGAAATTAAACGTTCGTCACGTTATGCCGCACTTAACAACGACTGGCTGATCTCGAAACCTGTTGC
>JAYFPP010000229.1:0-26316 GCA_034927635.1 Paludibacter sp. | reverse complement strand
ACAAATAGCTGGTGGCTCGACCGTCCTCTGAATGATATTTATCAGGCAGGGAATGGTGATCGTTATAGCTCTTACTCACAAAAAATAAGTACAGGGGGCACCTATTTCAAAAAATCAGGCAATTATCCGTGGAACAGGATTGACACCGGACTGGGATTAGATGTGACAGGGGTAAGAACACATCAGTATTTTGCTGAAACTTCACGTGGAAAGGTTTATATGATTCAGATGTATGATGAACGGGTTTATTGGGCTGATACAAGCTGTGTAGATACCGGATTTCCTGATAATTACAGTGAACAGGAATTATTTTATTGTCCGGCTAAGGTCACTGCCGGAGCTACCTTCGAAGTGAAAATACTATCCGGCTATCATTGCCAGGCTGTACATATTTACGGATTATCAGGAAAAAACATCATCTCTTTTGATAGACCATATTCAGTAATAGCTCCTTCAAATAAGGGTATCTATTTAATAGCAGTAAGTATCAACAATAAAAAGTATTGGAAGAAATTACTGGTTATTTGAAACAGATTTACCGAAAACAATATCAGAAGCTAATTATTATTAACAATGAAAATAAACCAAATCCTCGACCAACTCAAAGCGCTCAGCGATAAAAGCACACTCACCTACAACACAAAACATGGTGTGGGCGAAAATCAGTTCGGAGTTAAACTGGGCGATATCCGGAAAATTGCCAAAGACATAAAATCCGACCACCAACTGGCTATGGAGTTGTGGAAAACAGAAAACTTTGATGCCCGCATGCTGGCTACGCTTATTCTCAAGCCAAAAGAGTTGACTGCTACAGAACTGGATGCACTGGTGCGTTCGGTAAAATACGCCCGGGTGTCCGACTGGTTAAATTCGTATGTAGTGAAGATTCATCCTGACAATGAAATTTTAAGACAACAATGGATGGCAGATGACGACCCCATGGCATTGCGTTCAGGGTGGTACCTGACTACGCTGAGGGTAGAAAACAATCCTGAGATGGTTGATGTTCCGTCCCTGCTCAACCGTATTGAAAATGAAATGGGAAGCACATTTCCCGATGCCCAATGGACCATGAATTTTTGTCTGGCTGCCATCGGGATTAATCATCCAAACTTTCGGAAACGGGCTATTGAAATCGGAGAAAAACTCGGGGTGTACCGTGACTATCCTGTCTCAAAGGGCTGCGTCTCCCCTTTCGCTCCGGTTTGGATTAATGAAATGGTAAAAAGACATCCCTCTGAATAAAACTATGCATAACAGTTTAGTATTAAACTTTAAACAATCTTTTATGAAACACTTAATTATCATCACCCTGCTTCTTATCTCAGCAAATTCTTTTTCACAGGATTCGGTTTATCCGGCATCAACTGAAACCTCTGACTCAGCTGTCATCGTTTTACAACCTACCGACAATGATCAATTGGCACGTATTATCAATTTAGAAAAAAGACTGGGTGCCTATTATACCTATAATCGCCGCAGTCAAACATTTATTTATGTGGGCTGGGGATTAGCATTGGCTGGTGTAATTCTCAACAATAAAACTCAGAGTACATTTACAGGAATGGTTCTACCTCTGGCAGGATGTGTTGTCAGTCTATTCGGAACAGTAGCATATCTTGAAAGTTTTAAATTTCTTAATTTCAATCCCAGGCGCAGAGAAACAAGGGAAATGATTTATTATTAATCTTGTGTGCAATGCCGTTAAAATAAGACAGCACACAAATCCATTATTTCGATCACACATTTTTTTGTATCTTTGTTCAACCATAAGTTACAATAATCCGTTGCATGTCCTATTTACCCAACATACTGGTTGTCGACGATAATGAGACTTATCTCCTTTATCTGGAGATAATACTCTATGATATTAATGCGAATATCATTAAAGCTGATTCGGCAGCAAAGGCATTGGAACTCACAAAAGATGTGGACCTTACACTTGCCATCATCGATGTTCAGATGCCGGTAATGAACGGGTTTGAACTGGCTATTGAACTCAACTCGGTACGGAGCGACAACAAGATACCCATTATCTTTCTGACCGCTGCTACCCCTACCGATGAAAAAGTTATGAAAGGATATGAAGCTGGTGCCGTCGATTTCATCATTAAGCCTCTCAACAAAAGTATCCTTATCAGTAAAGTGAATGTTTTCTTAGAACTTTTCAGGCAGAAGCAAAGGATAATTGAAAAGACCGAAAAGTTGAGAGTCTCCGAAACACAACTTCTACAGGCAAAAAAACAACTGGAACAGGTCAATCAACACCTCATCAATGCCATAGAGGAAGAACGTACCAATATCTCATACAAAGTACATGACGAACTGGGTCAATCAATGACTGCTCTGAAGATGGATTTAAACTGGGTACGACAAAACCTTCACGAAAAAGAATCACTGGAAAAAAAACTCGACAGGATGATAATTTCAGTGAATGAAGTAATTAAAAAAGTACAACGTATATCGGTAGAAATGCACCCCGGAATTTTAGACGATCTTGGGCTGGTTGCTGCCATAGAGTGGTACTGTAAAGATTTTGAAGAACGCACGGCGATCCCCTGCAATTTAACGCTGGAAGAGACCGAAGAAGATATGACTTCGATGAACCTTTCGCTTTTCAGGATTCTTCAGGAAGCTATGACCAATGTGATACGTCATTCAAATGCTACATCAGTAAGCATTGAACTTATAAATCTGAAAAATGAGGTAATCATGATGATAGCTGACAACGGAATTGGAATACCTGCCATGATACTAACATCCCCAAAATCATTCGGAATTATGTCGATGCGTCAACGGGCAGCACAATGTGGAGGATTCATTGATTTTTCAAATGTACCCGGAAATGGTTTAATAATTGAAATAAGAATTCCAAAAAAGCAAATAAATTATGAAGATTCTAATTGCTGATGATCATACTATAGTGCGGGAAGGCATTAAACAAATTATCAAAACTTTGCCCGAAGTAACTTTAATTGACGAAGTGGCTGACGGAGAGGAAGCCTACACAAAAATTATAAATACTGATTACGATATGGTTATTCTCGACATTTCCATGCCGAAAATGACCGGGCTGGATTTGCTTCAGCGAATGAAGGCCAGAGACATCAAAACAAGGGTACTTATTTTAAGTTTCTATCCTCAGGAACAATATGCTGTCAGAGCGTTCAAACTGGGAGCATCGGGTTATTTATCAAAGGACAGTGCCTTTGAAGAACTTCATCTTGCCATAAAAAAAATTGCAGCAGGAGGAAAATATGTTTCATCAGCATTGGCTGAGCGACTGATATTTCAGGACATGGAAATTGAAGGAAAGCTACCTCATGAACAGCTTTCGGAACGTGAATTTCAGGTGATGATTATGCTTGCAAAAGGAAAATCGCTTGTTGAGATTGGAAATGAAATTTTTATTTCTGACAAGACAGTGAGCACCTACAGAACAAGAATCATGGAAAAAATGGGACTGAAAAGCAATACCGATCTGACTATTTACGCATTGAAAAATAAATTGATTGAATAATACAGACAGAATACAAAGGTAGAAAAGTTGTATGCATTAAGTTTCAACAATACAGGTATTACAGAAAAATACTGTTTAATATTACATGCTATTTCTTATTCCCTTACAAGTTTATTCAATTATTTGTAGTTTCTTTGTTTGTTAAAATATAAAATCACAAATAGAATGATGAAACCTTATATTTTTATTCTTTTATCTTTATATTTTACTATTTATGATGTTTGTGCACAAAACAATGTCGCTAAGATGTCACTCAACTTAGATATACCAGCTGTGTCTATTATTGATTTTGCGGGCACAGATAATAAAATTTTAATTAATTCAGGTAAAGGAGCTGAACAAATCATCAATCCTTCCACCCTTGACAGAACCTGGCTCAATTATTCATCAATTGTTGAAGAAAATACCACCAATATCATTTCAGTAAACCTGAGCGCATGGAATCTGCCATCGAATATGGCAATCAGACTAAAGGTTGGGGAGAATGCAGGTGCGGGCGCCGGAGCAACAGGAAAACCTGTCGGACAGATATTGCTTTCAAAGTATCCACAGCAGGTCATCACGGGCATAGGAAGTTGCTATACAGGCAGGGGAATCAGAAAAGGCCATCAGCTGACATATACTTGGGAGGGACTATTTCCGGTTGAAGACGCTGATGATGATTCGATGGAAAATATTGAAATCGCTGTGACTTATACAATCACTTCTTCAATTTAATTTATGTATGCTGAATAAAACTAAGTTTTCACTCCTGTTAATTTTTGCACTGGCTTTGTTTACTTATAAGACGGTCGCGCAATCTTTTACCCCGGGTGAGATGATAACACTGAATGTCTCCTTCTATAGTTTGATTGCTACCAACAATGCACCGGTAAATCTGGTTTTATCTTCATCAACAGCAGGTGCTCCTGTAACTTCAGTTTCAAATTCTGATATGTATGTAAAAATCTCCTCATTAGTTCCCGGTGGCACACATCGCGAAATATCTGCGCGTATTGCCAGTGGAACAGTTCCTCCCGGAACAAAACTTACACTTGTCTCGGCACCATGCACAACAACAAATAGCGGAGGTGTACTGGGAACTGCCTTCACCACCCCTATATTATTAGACGGTATCGACAAAGAACTGGTCGATTTAATTGGCTCATGTTACACCGGAACCGGCAGTACTGACGGATACAGGCTCACCTATACCTGGTCGAGAGATACTTCACAGGATTACGGACTTTTGCAGGCAACTCAAACCCCTGCTGCTATTACAGTAGTATTAACACTTACCGCACACGATTCAAACTAAGCATCACAAACTCATCACTTATCACTTATCACTATAAGACACACGGCCGTGCGTCTCTACGGTTATTCGCTATTACTTCCCGAATCCCCTACACAAAATAAACACAATCCCTTACAATTATTCAAGCAAATAGATGTCAAACAAGTTTGCAAATGACATTTATCTTTGCTTCCTATTTTCAACTCAGTGTTCGAAAACTAATTAAATTTATGCTTTCTTAAAAAAAAATTATTATGAAAACAAAACAAAGACTACTTGCTTTTGGTATGATTATCTTAGCAAACATAGTGGGATTCAACAGCATGGCACAGGACACGAATGAAACAGCATCTTCGTTATCATTAGGTCTACCGGCGTTGGCACTTATTAAAACAGATGCAGCTCCTTTAAATCTTACGTTGACAACCACTGTAGCCGGGGAAATGGTAGCAGCTTCAGTTGAAAACACTTCAGCAAGAATCAGGGTTACATCCATTGTTTCGAGCGGCACACGTTCAATATCAGGTGCTGTTACTGCGGGAACCCCTCCGACCAATACCTATCTTAAAATGACACCTTTTGTTAATCCGGCTCCAAATTTTGTGGGAACCCCCGGAACTGTAACAGCAGTTGAATATGACCTGACAACAGGAGCTGCAGCTGGAGCTAAGGAAATCGTTACCGGAATTGGCAGCTGCTATTCAGGCACAGGAGCTACTGACGGATATGCCATAAAATATGAATTCGGTATTTTAAATCCCGGTGATTTTGGTGACATCAGGGCTACTTCCGGAGCATCAATGACTGTGACATTTACTATTAGCAGTGAAATTTAATCGTTTAACAGACCATCTATATTCAAGAGTATTGTTAAGCAATTGCCTCACGCGTCTTTATTGATTAGTAACAAAAATAACAAAGTTTAATCCGAAAAGCATATGTTGATTAAATTTTGTTATTTTCGTTGTATTCAACCATTAAAATAATATTGTATGAAAACATGTAAATTATTCGCTTCTCTTATTCTGATATTTTTTATCTCAATGGGTGCTAATGCATCGGTAGAAGTAATCGGAAGTTTAAAACAAGTGCACAACGGGAAACCGGGCGATGTGTTCAAAGGTGAGATTCAAATACAGAATAGTGACAGTACAGATCAGGAGGTTAAAATCTATCAAACCGATTTATTGTATAAATTTGACGGTACAACGTTTTATGATGAACCGGGAAGTCACAAACGTTCCAATGCCGGCTGGATTCAATTCAGTCCTAAAACAGTCATTCTTAAAGCACATGAGCAAAGAATGATTCAATACGAAATAACCGTCCCTCAGATAGATACATTGAGAGGTACTTACTGGAGTGTTTTGATGGTTGAAGGAGTGGTTCCTATTGATCCCAATCAAAAAGCCAACCTCAGCATACGAACAGTAACCAGATATGCCGTTCAGATGTCTACAGAAATGACCAATAAAGGCACAGGTTTGTTGAAATTCATGGAACCCACCCTGGTCAAAGATGACAATAAAAAGCTTTACCTTGCCCTTGATCTGGTAAATAACGGTGACCACTATATTTCTCCTGAGATTACTGTGGAGTTATTTGATGCAGCAACGGGAGAATCTGTATCTATTCTGACAGCATCAAAAAAAGGAATTTATCCAACTTCATCGACACGTTTTAAACTTGATCTTGAAGGAATTCCCTCCAAGAAAACCTACAAGGCTATGATAGTCGCTGCCGGTCAGGATGAGGATGTTTTCGGATTGGAGTATACCCTTTATTTTTAAAACTTCAGTTTATTTTCACATGAATGTTGAAATTTGTTGCAGCAATATTTTTTGTGACTTTTTTTGTTCATTCAGTTCAGGTCTGTTCGAATAATCTGGAAGTTAAGTTGCTCAACGGAAAAAGGAAAGAAATGGCCATTGGATCCACTTCTAATGTACTTATTATGTTCACCAACCATTCAGATACGATCAAAGAGTTTGATATAAAACTCATCACGACCGACAGGTACTGGCGACAAATTATGGATTATTCATCAAACCTGATAGAAAAGGATGCAAGTTTAACTAAGATAATCAGCATACACGTACCGAAAAATGTCAAAGCAGGCGATTATTCGATTGAATGGGGTGTGTTCGAAAAACCAGATAATCAGCTTGTTGGAAAAGTAACTATTCCTATCAGGGTATTGCCCAGCTATCAAATTCGTGTTGACAAACTTACCAGCACGCCCTATTTGTTTTCGGGTGACACCTTAAATGCTAAATTCAGTATTCAGAACTTATCCAATGCTGATGTTTCGGTAGCTGCAAACATAATATACAGTGCAAAACCCGAAATCCGATATTTCAATATTCCACAGGATTCAACCATTATTACACATATATCTGTAACTACTCCAAAAGATCTTGAGCATTATTCTCAACAACGTGTAGCAGTGATAGCTACCGTTAAAGACAAACCGGAGACATTGAGCGCCAGTACATTATATTTCGATATCATTCCTACCGACAATGTTAAATTTGACGGGTATAACAGGTTCCCTGTTAAATTCTCGACGGTACTGGCATCCAGTAACTATACACAAAAAAGAATATACGGAGCTTTGTTTGATATTCGCGGAAGTGGTTTTATTGATGAGAATGAAAATAAAAAACTGGAATTTCATTTAAGGGGACCGGATCGCAGGGGGAATCCTATACTCGGATTAAATGATGAATACTACCTGGTTTATAATACTCCTAAATACAATATCTCACTGGGTGATAACAATTTCGATTTAAGCGAGCTGACAGAATCATCAAGGATAGGCAGAGGAGTTCAACTTCAATACAATTTCAAAAAAATATCTTTTGGCTCATTTTATCACAAGCCAAGGTATTTTCCTCTGATCAGTCAGGTATATTCATTTTATACGAATTATAAAATAAACGATAAATTTGGATTCTCTGCAGGATACCTCGCAAAAACTGATACACTGAAAAATGTAACCAATCTTTTGACTTTTTCAGGTGCACAAAGACCATTCACCTGGCTGAAATCTGAGTTTGAAGTGGCAATGGGTCAACACCAGCAAAAAACGACCAAAGCATACATGGGTGCATTAAATATCAGTAGTTCCTTTATAAGTTCCAACGTAAGGTTTAAATATGCCGAACCAGATTTTCCGGGTTTTATTTCCAACTCAATGGCTTTAACTTCCGGCATCACTACCAATCTTAAAATAACCTCATTAAGCGTGAACTATTCATTTAACAGTTCTAATTTAGCACTGGACACCCTGTATGCGAATGCACCCTACAATAAAAACCTTATCTTATCTGCTACTTTTCCAATTGGAATGGATAATTCGCTGGGATTGAGTGCCAACTCAATCGAGCTGGAGGACCGATCGGTAAATGCACTCTTTCATTACAGCAAATATTTCGGAAGAATTTCTCTGCAAAACAAGATTGGAAAAATAAATATGAATATTTATGGTGATCTTGGTAAAATGGAGAACTTTCAACAGATGAATAGCGGGGATATGACGGATTTCTATAATGGCTATTTATCATTAAAGTATGCCTACAAGCAAGTTTTATCTGTCAGTGGATTTATAAATTATCAGGGGGGAAAACAATACATGGTCACAGGCTTCAACCGTTTCTATTACGGAGGCTCAGTCCAGTTTAATCTGAAAAAAACATTTTTTTCTTTTGATTTTCAAAACGACTATGAATTGAAGGATTATTTTCGTAACAGGGGACTTTTATCTTTACAGGTTCATCATGAAATAAATAATAATCATGAATTCGAACTAAGCACAAATTACAACTTATTAAAGAACTCCGTTGACATGAAGGAGTTAAGTGTTCAGCTTCGATATTCATACATATTAAATGCCCCGTTATCAAGAAAAAAGAACATCGGTAGTTTATCGGGAAGGGTTATTAACAAAGGAGTTGAAAGCGTGGAAGGCATCATTTTTAACCTTAACGGAAAGAAAACGATGACAGATAAAAACGGATATTTCAAATATCCGATGGTAAAAGTAGGAACTTATGTATTAACCATGGATGAATCGAGATTCAAAATCAATACTATTGCCGGCACTCCCGGGCCTTACCGTATTGAGATACAACCCGGTCGTGAAGTTCCGTTTGAAATTGAACTAACCAAAGCGGCCCGATTACAGGGGCGTATAGTGATAATGGAGGATGAGAAATCCGGAAGCAAAGGATATTATCCTGTAAAAGAAGAAATTGACAAATTAATTATAGAAGCATCAAACGGAACTGAAACATTCAGAATTCTATCAAAAAATGACGGTACGTTTCGATTCAACGATCTAAGACCGGGAAGTTGGAACATCAAAGTATATCCTAACGGCATACCAAGTGGATACGTACTTGAAAAAAATCAATTCAGTTTTGTACTATCAGCTGCTATGGAAGAGCACCTTGACATAGTCCTGCGTAAAAAAAGCAGGGTCATTCAATTTCAAAGTAATTTTAAATCAAAAAAGTAATCGAAGTTATATAGCGAAAATGCTGAGCAAAAATACTCCCAAATATATATTATTGTTTATTATCGTACATTTCACTCTGGCAGGTTCTAGTCAGAACAGCAATAGTATGTCAATTACCAACCGGAGTACATCATCCTATGATTTATCAGCTATGTATACCGCAGGAAAGCGACCTGATAAGATCGTTGACAACTCACAATGGATGAATTATTCCTTAAAAGTCAATCCATCAGAACCATTAAAATCTATTTCCGTTTCAATTGCTTCAGGCACAATTCCTCCCGGAGTCGAAATATATTTAGAGGCAGATTCGGAAAACGGTTCCGGTAACGGAAAAATGGGAAAACCAACCGGAAAAATAAGACTAAGTAATGTTCCTCAGACTATAATTCATGAAATCGGAACAAGCAATACCGGCAACGGAAAATATCGCGGGCACAGACTGACTATGACCGCAGTAGTTACAAATTTCGGTTTACTCGAACCGGGAAATTACAGTCTTTATATTCTATACACACTTAATCAATAACTTATATAACGATGGCCTCATCCAAAGATTCTCCCAGACAAAAAATGATCAACATGATGTACCTGGTACTCACGGCACTACTTGCTTTGAATGTCTCGAAAGAAGTTCTTGAAGGATATTCCGTTGTGAATAACAGTGTGCTCCTTACCAATGACGTTTTTACATCGAAGCGAAAAGATACTTACGCGAGATTAGAAAAAGATTATTCAATGAATCAGGCCAAGGTAAAGCCATTTCTGGATAAGTCGAAGAAAGCAATGCAACTATCTGACAACATGATTGAATATGTTAGTAACCTACGTGATGAGCTTATCGCGGTCACCGAAAGAATTCCCATTGATTCAGCCCGCAACATCAGTATTTCTGAACTGAAAAAAAAAGACGATTATACCATCCCCACCAATTTCCTGATTGGAGCTAAAGAAGATGGATCAAACGGCAGAGCCAGTGAGTTAAAGAAGAAAATCGTCGAATACAGAGCAGCTATGCTCAATCTTATCAACCCCAAATACAAAGATCAGATAAAAATAGGTCTTGAAACTGATGGCGATTATTACAATGCAATAGGCCAAAAATTAAACTGGGAACTTCATCATTTTTACGATATTCCGCTTATAGCGGATATCCCGATATTGAATAATTTCATCACCCAGATAAAAAACGCCGAACTGGAAGTAGTCAATGGTTTGCTTCGGGAAATCAATGCCGACGATTACAGGTACGACGAGATAGCAGCCAGGGTTTTACCTGAAACAAATTTTCTGTTTTCAGGTGATGAGTATAAGGCGGAAATCATTGTTGCAGCTTACGATACCAGCCGGACACCCAATGTTTATTTAATGCAGGGAGTTGATTCGCTTCCGGTTACAGAAAAAGAAAAAGCCACCCTTATATCCGGACAAAACGGTCAGATTTACCTTAAATTCCCAACCAACAGAACAGGCATGGAAAAATATGCCGGTTTTGTAAGTGTGTTCAATAGTTCCGGAAGTGAAAATACCTACCATTTCAAAGGAGAATACTTTGTAGCAAAACCATCCCTTACCGTTTCGGCCACCAACATGAATGTGCTGTATGCAGGGGTCGACAATCCTTTATCAATATCAGTTTCAGGCATTCCCGGTGAAAATATTTTTCCGACTATTTCAAAAGGAACATTAAAACCTGACCGGTTAAAGGGCGGATGGATAGCAACAGTACCATCAAATATATCGGAAGCAAGAATAGATGTAACCGTCAAAATTAACGGAGAACAAAAACGCATGGGTTCAGAAACTTTCAGGGTAAAAAAAATCCCTGACCCTACTCCTTATATTGCCGGGAAAAAAGAAGGTTTTATCAGCCGGGAAAATTTGATTTTTGGTGGGAAAATTATCCCCAGAATGCCTCCTGATTTTGAATTCAACTATTCATTCAATGTTCTGTCCTTCAAAATGGTCATGCAAAGAGGCTTTGAAACATACGAATACAAATCGGAAAGTAACAAGCTTACCGAAGAAATGATTCAACAAATCAGGAAAACAAATCGTGGTCAGGCGATAGTATTTGATGACATTGTTGCAAGAGGTCCCGAAGGTTCCGATCGAGTACTTTCACAACTTATAATCTACATTAACTAACAGGAATACAAAAACTTAAAAATAACAAACATGAGCTTATCAAACTTAATGCGCAATAAAAAATTTAAAGGATTCGTATCTACACTTTACAGTCTTGGCGCAGCTGTCGTAGTCCTTGGTGCACTTTTTAAAATACAACACTGGACAGGTTCGGGCTTTATGCTTGCTGCAGGTTTGATTACTGAAGCATTGATCTTTGTTATCTATGCTTTTGAACCAAACGACGATGCTCAACTTGACCATCGAACCATTCAAAATCCTTCTCTTGATGAAACCGAAGGTCCGGCATTAATCAGCGGAACAGTTTCACGTAATGCAGATAGCAGCGCTTTATCAATTTCGAGATTAGATAAAATGCTTGAAGATGCAGCAATGACTCCGGAAGTTTTCTTCAAACTTGGCGAAGGCATGAAAAAACTCGGTGAAGCTACTGAAAATATGAACTCCATGATTGATGTAACTTCATATTCAGTAAAATATGTTCAAACATTAAAAAAGGCAGATGACTCACTTGAAAAAACAGCTAAAACATATGAAAGTATGATTTCAAATGTTACCTCCAAAACGGTTTTCAAATACAAAAGCATTTCCGAATCATTGTCGAACATTGAAAGTGGTGCAAAAGAATTTGAACAACAAATGAGCACACTGAATAATAATCTTGCTGCACTCAACTCTGTTTACAAACAGCAGCGAAAGGAAGCCGATGAATACCTGAAAGATCAGGCTGAGAGTGCAGCAGAATCTAAAAAATATCGTGAACAGGTAAAAGAACTCAATAAAAATCTGGTGGCGTTAAATCAACTTTACAGCAATATGCTTTCGGCGGTAAAAACTAAATAATAATCAAAACATTAGATATTTTCAGGAGAAAATAGCTTGTATCATTGATAATTCCATACTTAATTTTATCTTTGTGTTAAAATTAACATTTAAATTAATTTAATACAAGATAAATGTCAATCTGGAAAACAAAACCTCTCTCCTCTCTCTTAGAAGAAGCTGCTGAATCGGAAAAAGGATTAAAGCGCACACTTTCATCCAGGTCGCTGGTATTCATGGGCATCGGAGCCATCATCGGGGCCGGTTTGTTTTCCCTCACGGGAATTGCTGCTGCCGATCATGCAGGTCCGGCTGTGGTTTTATCATTCATCCTGGCAGCTGTTGGCTGTGCTTTTGCCGGTCTGTGTTATGCCGAATTTGCATCGATGATTCCGGTTGCCGGAAGCGCTTATACCTACTCCTACGCCACCATGGGTGAGTTTGTCGCCTGGGTAATCGGTTGGGATTTGGTACTCGAGTATGCCCTGGGTGCTGCTACGGTAGGCGTCAGCTGGTCATCCTACCTCAATGCTTTACTTGGCAGTTACGGTCTGGAAATCCCACATGCATTATCCAATTCGCCTTCCGAAGGAGGCATCATCAACTTACCTGCCATTGGAATCATATGGGTGCTCTCCCTGTTGTTGATTCGGGGAACAAAAGAATCGGCTTTTATAAATAATTTTCTGGTAATAATTAAACTGGCAGTTGTATTCCTGTTCATTTTTTTAGGATGGAAGTTCATCAACCCTGAATATCACACTCCTTTTATTCCAAAAAACACAGGAGTAATGGGAGAATTCGGCATATCAGGCATTGCTGCAGGAGCCGGACTGGTTTTTTTCGCCTTCATCGGATTTGATGCCGTTTCTACGGCTGCACAAGAGGCTAAGAACCCACAAAAAGGCATGCCGATAGGAATTCTCGGCTCCCTTGTTGTCTGCACGGTTTTATATGTATTATTTTCCTATGTCATGACCGGACTGGTACCTTATCAAACTTTTAAAGGAGATGCTTCTCCTGCGGCTACAGCCTTTAAGGTTACCGGCTATGATTTTCTTCAAACGGGTATGATCGTCGCCATACTGGCAGGATATACTTCTGTGATCCTGGTAATGTTGTTGGGACAAAGCAGGGTATTCTACAGCATGAGCAAAGACGGATTGCTTCCCGGTTTTTTCGGAGATATCCACAAAAAATTCCGCACTCCCTGGAAAACCAATATTTTCTTCATGCTCTTCATAAGTATTTTTGCCGGATTTGTGCCAATTAAATCCCTGGGACACATGGTCAGTATAGGCACCTTATTCGCTTTTTCACTGGTTTGTCTGGGCGTATTAATCATGCGAAAAACCAAACCAGATGCCCGGAGAAAATTCAAAGTACCTCTGGTGCCTTACATACCCATTGCCGGAATACTGGTATGTGTTTATCTGATGACATCATTGGGAAAAGAAAGCTGGGAACGCTTAATTATTTGGCTGATTATTGGTATCATCATCTATTTCTTTTATAGCAGAAAACATAGTAAACTAAACAAATAACCGGTTGGCACAACTGATAGTAATTCAAGGTTATCTTCTGAAACAGAAAAATTAATCAAACAAAATTCCGATTTTACAACTAACAATCAAATAACATAATCAATGAAAAAGTACCTCTTTGTTGCTTTAGCTTTTCTTTTCACCATGTCAGGTTGCGATAACGTCAACGATCCTGAAAAAACTGTCAAAAATGAGATTATCGTAAAAGTTTATGACACTTCCGGTTGGAATGCTTCTACGAATAAGATGGATACAACTGTAGGAGCAACGGTCAGATTGATATCCGACTCCACTACACTAATGGCAACAACAGGCAACAATGGTATTGCAACTTTCAACAATGTAGAAGATAACGACTATTATATTATAGCAACAAAAGGAGACAAATGCAACCTAATCAACAAAACCACCATCGTGAATAAAACAATGGGCTATTTAGTGGTCGGAGTATACAGTTCTGTAGAGGATATAAACAATTCACCGATAGATAGTAGTGCTGTTGTGGGAGGCCCTAAGCTCTATGATTTTAACGGTGATGCCATCATCAACAACAACGACAGAGTACAGGGAAGATTCTGCTCATTCGAATATCAATATGTAGATGTGAACGGCGATGGCATTATCAATGAAAATGATTTATTAAACGGTAGTCTGGTTAAAACAGACAATCAGGTAACAATAAATGTATATTTATCAAATAATAATTTTTAAACCATCAAACAGAAATGAAGAAGATTTTTATCGGCATCTCTTTGATTGCTTTTGTGGTTGGCTGCACTACCCAAAAAACCGTTGTGCAGGTTGAACCGCAAGTTCAGGAGATTCAACAAATTCAGCAGGAAGAACAACAAGTTCTGAAACGAAAAGTAGCAATTGCACGATTTTCGAACGAAACGGAGTATGCAAAAGGGGTGTTTTACGACAAAGACAATGATCCCGTCGGCAAACAGGCTGTCGACATTTTATCCACAAAACTGGCTTCAACAAACAAATTCATCCTGCTGGAGCGCCAGGACATGGATAAAATCTTAGAAGAAATGAAAATTGCCGGAGGTGAAGGATTTCAAAAAGTTGGAGCCGACTACATAATCGTGGGTTCAATCACCGAATTCGGACGTAAAAATGTGGGTGATGTAAATGCTTTTTCACGCACTAAAACACAAACGGTACAAGCAGGTGTAAGTATTCGTTTGGTGGATGTTTCAACCGGACAAATCATATATTCTGAAGAAGCCAAAGGAGAAGCCGAAACGATGAATAAAACCGTGATGGGTTTCGGTGAAAGAACCGACTACGATGCCACACTAAGTGACAAAGCTATTTCGGCTGCTATTTCGAAATTGGTGGAGAACATTATCAATAATTGCATGGACCGTCCGTGGAAATCTTACTTTCTGTCGTACGATGAGAATGGCATCATCATCTCAGGAGGTAAAAGTCAGGGACTCAAAGTGGGTGATATGTACAGTGTGGTTGAAAAAGGCAAAAGTGTGAAAAACCCACAAACAGGCATGATGATGGAATTGCCGGGTAAACAGGTGGGTAAAATAAAAATCGACTTTACAGGAGGTGATAATCCCCAGAGCGAATTTTCCATGGTTTCATTTACAGATGGAAGCATCGACAAACAAAATCTGAGTAATTACTACATAAAAGAATTATCAAAATGAAAAGAATACTTTCAATATTAACCATCGGTATCCTCATGTTTACCGCTTGTACCGGTGTAAGAACAGCATCACGGGGACTGGAAAATGAATCATTTTTAGAATTTGTCGGAAATCCCGACACTTATTCAGGTGGCGTGGAGGTTATACTTGACGACAAGACAACTTTTATAGCCGAAGTCAACAACGATAATGCCGGAAGTGTAAAAGGAAAAGTTTATGCCATATCAACCGGAAAACATATTGTGACAGTCACTTATAAAAATAATCTCCTGGTTAAGAAACAAATCTTTTTATCGGCACAGGAAACTAAAAAGATTGTATTACCATGAAGAAAATCATTATTCTTACTGTCTCAGTTCTGCTGCTTGCAGCCTGCTCCACTCAACAAACCCTTTATTCATGGGGTAACTACGAGAATGCGAGCTACAATTATCTGAAAAACAACGATGAGTTATCGACACAGGAATTAATTAAAGCTTATCAGGAAATTATTGACAAACAAAAAGGAAAAAGAGGCGCTGTTCCTCCCGGTATTTATGCCGATTATGGTTTTATATTGTTGCAGGCCAACAGAACCGAAGAAGGAAAAGCCATGTTACTGAAAGAAATCTCGCTTTATCCTGAATCGAAAGTATTTATTGAAAGAATCCTTAAAATGACAGAAAAATGAAAAAGCCGATCCTTTTACTCGTTCTTACAGCAACACTCCTTACCGGTTGTTCCACTATGATGTCAGTAATCCCCAAATCAGAAGCTTACAAAGGGATGTACGCAGAGAAACCTCTGTCAATATTACTCATGCCCCCAATCAATAAAAGCACTGCTGTGGATGCGAAAGAGTATTTCCATTCAACACTCAGCGTGCCGCTGGCCAATGCCGGTTATTATGTGATTCCCGCTTTTCTGTCGATGGAGATTTTAAAAAGAGAAAGCGCCTACGATGCTGAATTGTTTCTCGACACTCCGCTGAAAAAATTCGGAGAAGTTTTCGGGGCTGATGTGGCACTGTTCACAATAATACACAAATGGGATAAAACCTACGGAATGGTGTATGTAGACGTCGAATACATCATTAAATCAGTTAAAACAAATGAGATACTTTATGCACGCAGGGGGCAGATCAATTACAACACGACTGTCCAGAGCAATGTCAGCGGTGGCGGTCTTGCCGGTGCCCTGATTTCAATGGCAGTGACAGTGGCAGCAACCGCAGCTAATACCGCGGCTACAAAATATGTTGATGTTGCCAGAATTGCCAATGCCTACACTTTCAAAGATCTGCCAGTTGGAGCATATGGTCCGTATAACCCTGAAGAACCCAATGAAATGGCCGGTTTAAAAGAATTTACCGTAACACTCAATTCTCAGTACAAAACCTATTGACCGTTTTTTTTTGACAAAATAAATGGTCTCAAAACTGTACAGCCCGGAAAGATGAATTCCGGGCTGTTCATATTTTGAGTGATTTCAGCTTTCATTCTTCCTCAGCTTCTTCATTGCTGTGAATAAATAAATTAGATCATATAATCTTTATTTCTAAAATATATTACATATATTTGTTGAAGAATGTAATATGCCGTTAGTGAAAAACCATAGGAGTATGTGTGTCATTATGTGTTTATTAAACTTAAATATAAATATTAAAAACACATGAAAATGGAAAATGAAATAAGCCTATTATTAGAAAAAGTCAAAGAGCTTGAAAGAGAAAATTCAATGCTGAAAGAGCAACAAATTGAAATTAACAAAGCAAAAGAACTCTATCTGAAGATTTTCGAAGAATTTCCTGCTTTGGTCTGGCGTTCGCGATTAGACAAATTATGTGATTATTTCAATAAAACATGGCTTGATTTCACTGGCAGAACCTATGAACAGGAATTTGGGAACGGTTGGGCAGAAGGAGTTCATCCCGATGATTTCGATTTTTGTGTACAAACCTACCTTACTGCTTTTGATAAACGTGAAGCTTTTCTGATGGAATACCGCATGAAAAATAAATTCGGAGAATATCGCTGGATCCGTGATTTTGGCCGGCCATTTTACGACCTTGACAATACCTTTTTAGGCTATATCGGTTCATGTTATGATATCACCGAAATAAAAAACAGTGAATTAAGTCTGATAGAACTGAATGCGACAAAAGATAAATTTTTTTCAATTATTGCACATGACCTGAAAACTCCTTTTAATTCGATTATCGGATTCAGCGAATTACTGGTTGACAGGATCAAAGAAAATGATTATGATAAAGTAGCTGAATTTGCCGGTATCATTCTTCAATCTTCAAAAAGAGCAATGGATTTGTTGATCAACCTGATGGAATGGTCGCAACTTCAATCCGGCAGAATGAATTTTAATCCTGAATTTTTTGATGTTTCGATGCTGATTGATGAAGTCATGCTCTTACTAAATGGAATTGCTGACCAGAAATCCATCATTATTGAAAATCAGTTGACAAAGCCAGTTCTGGTTTTCGCCGATAAGGAAATGATCAGCGCCGTAATGCGAAATTTAATTTCAAATGCTTTGAAATTTACTCAAACCGGAGGTTGTTTATCTATTTCAGCTCACATCAAAGAAAATGAGGTAATCATTACAGTAAGCGACAATGGTGTGGGATTGCCTGAAGATAGAATTAACAAATTATTCATTCTCAGTGAGAGTTATTCAACTCCGGGCACAAATAAAGAAAAAGGCACCGGACTGGGTCTGATTCTCTGCAATGAATTTATCAAAAAAAATAAAGGATTAATTTGGGTTGAAAGTGAGATTGATAAAGGCTCTTCCTTTAGTTTTTCATTACCCCTAAAACAAACAAGACCATGAAAGATTCTTTCATTGTTGCCCTGCTGCAAAATACTGCAATACTTCTGACTTTTGCAATGTTGTATGAGAACTTCTGGCTAAAAGATGACAGAAAAAGAAACATTGCCACACAAATCCTGACGGGAATGATCATAGGTGCCATAGGTATTCTGTTAATGTTTACCCCCTGGCTACTGGTTCCCGGAATTGTTTTCGACACCCGTTCGGTCATGCTTTCAATTGCCGGCTTGTTTTTCGGGGGTATTCCCACTATTGTTGCCATTATCATCACTGCAACATTAAGGTTCGTTATTGGCGGTGAAGGTCAGTGGATGGGTGTAGCTGTAATTGCGTTTTCAGGATCAATAGGTTTGCTCTGGCGAAAATATCGTCCCAACTGGAGAAAGAAATACTTTCTCGAGCTCCTGAGCCTGGGAATTGTTGTGCACATTGTCATGTCGTTATGTACAGTATTTTTACCGCACGAACGAATTCTTCCCACCCTTAAAGCAATCGCAATTCCGTTAATTCTGATCTACTCCCCCGCTACAATGCTGTTAGGAATGATCATGTTACGCCAGTATATAAATGCTCAAAATAAATTTGCACAGTTAAGACTGATTGAATCGGAACGCCGGCTGGCACAGATTCTCGAAAGCGGCAATATAGCTTCGATGGCTTTGAATAAGGATGGCACGATCAGATACTGTAACGACTTTCTGTTAAAAATTACAGGATATAGCTTTAGTGAGATCAAAGGTAAAAACTGGTTTAAAACTTTTATTGTTGACGAAGAACGCACTGCCATGTTCCAACTGTTTTCTGAAATTATTTTTAACAAAAGAATCAACAGTAACTTCGACAACTATATTTTGTCGAAGAACGGAAAAAAGATATATTTTTCATGGTATAATACGGTTCTATTTTCTAGTAATGAGGTTACCGGCGTGGCGTGTATCGGAGTCGATATAACAAAAAAGAAGTCGTATGAAGCACAGTTAAAGGAAAAGAATGAGGCATACAAACTGATGAATGAAAAGCTAATTGAAGCCAAAGAAAAAGCTGAGGAAAGCGATCGGTTGAAAACAGTTTTCTTACAAAACATTTCACATGAAATACGTACACCGATGAACGGTATTCTTGGTTTCCTCGACTTATTAAATGATGAAAATATTCTGGAGGAGGACAGAAAAAACTACATTGATATTATAAATAAAAGTGGAAAAAGGTTATTAACAACCATCAATGATGTGATAGAAATTTCGAGAATTGAGAGCGGGCAGGTACGTATCACTCATTCTGAAGTTAATGTTGATGAAATGATGGCCTATCTATATAATTTTTTCATGCACCAAGCCAGCGATAAACATTTAAAACTTATACTTGCCGGGACAACTTCGTCAAATGATCTAATTCTCAAAACAGACAAGCCTGTATTGGAAGGAATATTAATCAACCTGTTAAAGAATGCGATTAAGTTTACGACTGAAGGCTTTGTTGAGTTTGGATATTATCATGAGAACAACTCTCTTATCTTCTATGTTAAAGATAGCGGATGTGGCATTCCTGCCGACAGACAAAAAGCTGTTTTCGAACGCTTTGTTCAATCCGATCTGAGTATTACGAGGGCATATGAAGGATCGGGGCTGGGATTGGCGATTGCTAAATCATACATCGAAATGCTTGAAGGTAAAATTTGGGTGGAGTCTGAAATAAATAAAGGCAGTACTTTCTTTTTCAGCTTACCTTTTCATAAACAGATTTAATATCGCATTGAACTTTTATGATATTAATACGTTTGATTGTTAACAAAACCCAATAAACATGCATAAGAAAATCCTGATATGCCTCTTGCTTTTTGTGGGATTCTCTGTAATGCTTTTCGGAGAAAAACACAAGGAAATGATTACTCTGAAGGTTGGTGTTTACAATAACCGTCCGAAAATTTTTGTCAATGAGCATGGCCGTCCTGACGGTATTTTCATTGATGTATTAAAAGCAGTTGCAGCAAAAGAAGAATATCAGCTTGAATACATAGTGGGTGACTGGCAAAAACTCATGAATATGTTAGCAAAAGGTGAAATTGACATCCTGCCCGATATGGCTTTTTCACAGAAAAGGGACTCCTTGTATAATTTCAATAATTTTTCGGTTATTAGTACCTGGCTTGAAATATACACAACAAAACGTACTCCGGTAACTTCAATTACACATTTACAAAACAAGAAAGTCGGAGTATTAAAAGGATCATTTCAGGAAGATTTACTTAACACTACCATCAAAAAGAATTTTAATTTATCGTTTGATTTATTGACCTATAACGATTATAATGAAACCGCAAATGCACTGATAAACAATGAGGTGGATCTAATGGTTGCCGACCGTTTTTTTTACTTCTCAGATATGTTTAAGGAAGAAATTCATGCTACCAGCGTTGTATTTCAACCTAACGAATTATACTTCGGTTTTAGTAAAAGAATACCGGATAAATTACTCACCAGTTTCGACCGCAATATCTCGAAACTTAAAAACGATGCTAATTCGGAACTGTATGTTTCGATACATAAATGGTTGGATATTCATACACATGAGCATGTCCTCCCCTTATTTTTAAAGTGGTTTATCATTATTATTTCCATTTTTTCTATTCTGGCGATTGCATTTATAGTTATTCTTAGAAATACTGTAAAAATTAAGACAGCTGAATTATTGGCATCCAAACAGAAAGCAGAAGAGAGCGATCGGCTGAAAACTGTTTTCCTTCAAAATATCTCACATGAAATAAGAACTCCGATGAATGGGATACTTGGTTTTATTGAATTACTGAATAAAGATGATCTGGTTGAAAAAGATAAGAAAAATTATATGGATATCGTAACAAAAAGCGGTCACCGTTTATTAAATACCATCAATGATGTGATTGAAATATCGAAAATTGAAAGCGGACAAATCAGTATGCATTATTCGAATGTAAACATTGGTGAGTTGATGACAGATTTATATGAGTTTTTCAAAAATCAGGCTGATGAAAAAGGTTTGAAACTAATTTATAACAATGCTTTTCCGGAAAAAATGCCTTATATTGAAACCGATAAATCCCTTTTAGAAAAAGTATTAGTCAATCTGTTAAGAAATGCCGTTAAATTCACTACGGAAGGCAGTGTTGAATTTGGTCATTATAAGGAAAAAGACCAATTATTTTTTTATGTTAATGATACCGGATGTGGCATTCCTGCCGAAAGGCACGACGCTGTGCTTGAACGATTTG
This sequence comes from Paludibacter sp., assembly GCA_034927635.1. Classification (GTDB taxonomy): domain Bacteria; phylum Bacteroidota; class Bacteroidia; order Bacteroidales; family Paludibacteraceae; genus Paludibacter. The sequence continues at coordinate 4,744 of JAYFPP010000229.1, read as the reverse complement.
TACAATCGGATTTAAACCTTACCAGGGCACATGAAGGGTCGGGTCTCGGACTGGCAATTGCCAAAGCTTACGTAGAATTACTCGGAGGAAAAATAAAACTGGAATCGGAGGAAAACAAAGGAAGTAAATTTTATTTCAATATCCCGTATATTGCCGTTAAGCAAAAGGAAGTTTCATCGTCCACAGAGAAAGTATCTCTCAAACAACTGAATAAGAAAATTACGATCCTCATTGCCGAAGATGATGAGTTTAGTTTTATGTACCTTGAAAATGTACTCAAAAGTGATTTTATCACCATTATTCATACCAGTAATGGAGTTGATACTGTCGACATCATGAAATCCAATCCCAATATATCGATGGTTCTGATGGATATTAAGATGCCCCTTATGAACGGACTTGTTGCTACACAACATATCAGGAATTTCAACCCCGACGTTCCGATTATTGCTCAAACAGCCTATGCATTTAAGGAGGACAAAGAAGAAATCTTTGAATCCGGTTGTAACGATTTTATTACAAAACCGATTGACCGAACCGAATTAATCCGGTTGATTTTTAAATATGCCTAAGGCAATAATTCTATTCAACGACTAAAATCTGTCGTTCAACCTTCAGATTAGGGATTCAACAATATTTCATTGAGTAAAAACCCGAATTATTGTAACTTTGCAAAAAAGTTATTGTACTTTACATCAATGAATAACTACCCTACTGACACCTTCGATTATATCATTGCCGGTGCCGGCTGTGCCGGATTGACACTCCTTTACCGAATGTTGCTTGATCCGGTATTAAACAATAAAAAAATACTGGTTGTCGACAGAATACAAAAAACCGGCAATGACCGTACCTGGTGTTTCTGGGAAAAAGAAGAAGGCTTGTTTGAATCTATCGTTCATCATCAGTGGGATGAACTTGAATTTTTCTCAACCTACTATTCAACTACATTACAAATTGCACCTTATCGGTATAAAATGATCACGGGGCTTGATTTCTATCAACACGTTTATGCTTTGGCAGAAAAATTCAAAAACGTGGAATTCAGGCACGAGCATATTATTGATTTCAATGTTAATGAAAGGCTGGCTGCATTAAAAACTGAAAACGGCACTTATAGTGCCAGCTATATTTTTAATTCAACAAAATTATTTTCACCTGATAAAAAAACAAACAAGGCATCACTCCTGATGCATTTCAAAGGATGGACAATAGAAACTGATGAGGACTGCTTCGATGACAGGAAAGGAACTTTGATGGACTTCAATGTGGAACAACATGGCGGCACTGCTTTTATATATATGCTACCTACGCGAAAGAACGAAGCTTTGATTGAATACACATTGTTCACACCCCGGACATTAACTCCCGAAGCATATATCTCCGGGCTCAACACATACATCCATAACAATTTGAAAATTAAAGGATTTAAATTATTAAGGGAGGAGTCGGGCGTTATACCTCTCATGAAAGAAAAATATCCGGTACACTATAAACAAAGAATAATTCATATCGGCTCTGCCAGCGGATGTGTAAAAGCCAGTAGCGGATATGCCTTTGAATTTATCCAGATACAGGCAGATAAAATTATCCGTCGATTAAACACCGGTAAAAGTCCGGTCATCAGATGTTCTTTCACTAACAATAAATTTCGTTGGTACGACAGGACTTTCCTCTATGTACTTGCAACTGGAAAGATGAAAGGAGCAGAACTTATGTCCGGCATCATTAAGAAAGTTTCGCCGGAGAAAGTACTGGATTTCCTCAGTAACAAAAGTAATTTTACTGACGATTTCAATATCATGAAAAGTGTACCTGCAAGAATTTTTCTACCGGCAGCACTCAGACAACTATAATTTATCCTGATACAATATATTTTATTGAGAAATTCAACATTTAGTGCTTATATTTGTTTTAGAGAATTAAAGAAAGTTCCCTATGACAAACAATAAATTGAATACATTATCTTCATTTCCCGACACAGATAAAATGCCCCTTCTTTTCCTGGGGCATGGCAATCCAATGAATGCCATCGAGGAAAATGAGTTTGTGGCAGGATTCAGAAACATAGCCAAAGACATTCAGCAACCAAAAGCAATTTTATGTATCTCCGCCCACTGGGAAACCAGAGGAACATTAGTAACTGCAATGGAGCAGCCACGCACCATTCACGACTTTGGCGGATTCCCTAAAACACTGTATGATGTGCAATACCCTGCACCGGGAAGTCCGGAACTTGCTGGTGCAGCAAGTGAGCTTGTTACAACAACAGTTGTCGGGCTGGATTACGAGTGGGGACTCGATCATGGCGCATGGAGCGTGATCAAACATCTGTATCCCAATGCAGGTATTCCTGTGATTCAGATGAGTCTGGACTATATGAAAACAGCCCGGGACCATTATCAACTGGCAAAAGAACTTTCAGCTTTGCGAAAAAAGGGGGTTCTCATTATCGGGAGCGGAAATCTGGTTCATAATCTCAGGATGGTTGACTGGAACAGAATGTATGAAGTGGATTTTGCCTATGACTGGGCTTCAGAAGCTAAGGAAAAAATCAATAATTTCATATTGAATAACGACCATCAATCGCTTGTTAATTACAAATCGAACGGCAGATCATTTGAATTGGCCATCCCCACACCGGAGCATTTTCTTCCTTTACTGTATATATTGGCATTGAAAGATAAAAATGAAAAAGTCGCTTTATTCAACGACAAAGCCATTGCCGGCTCGCTTACCATGACCTCGGTTATCATTGAATAATGGCAAAAAAGTTATACCTTTGCATTTTCATTTTTCAACGCTCAATTTATGATAGCATATCTGCCGCAGATTATTGGTACATTTATTACATTTGTAGTCGCATTCGGACTTAAAATTATCATCAGGAGACTGGTGCAAAAATACGGACGTTTCAGCACAAAGGTAGAAGCCCGCATCAGTCAGATCAACCGTATCCTGTCAATATTCATCAATCTGGCTGCACTCATTGTTCTCATAGTAATCTGGGGAGTAGACACCCGCAATCTTTTCGTTGCATTATCTTCAGTGTTTGCGGTTATCGGCGTGGCATTATTTGCCCAATGGTCGATATTGAGTAACATTACCGCGGGTATCATCATCTATTTCTCCGCTCCTTTTAAAATTGGGGATCACATCAGGATACTTGATAAGGATATGCCAATTGAAGCACGCATAGAAGATATTTTTACCTTTTACACCCACCTCAGAACCAAAGACGGAGGTATCCATATCTTCCCTAATGCCATGTTGTTGCAAAAAGCGATCTCTGTGATTGAAGCCAAAGATGAGCAATATCCAACCTTCCCCGATGCCTTTTCCAAATAATGAGGCAATTCGGTATTTTTAAGAAATTTATGTCCGTTATGTATCAAGGAATTCACTCATTTTTTTATTGAGTTCTTCTTCCAGTTTTATTCGCTTTGTTATATCTGTTGCCATGACATGCCGTGCAGGTCTTTTTTCAAATTCAACCATACTCGATGAAATCTCCACATAAATAATTTCACCCGATTTTTTCAGATGACGCCAGCGGCTGTTCAAATTTGGATGCTCCTTGCTTGCAATGACCGATTTTATCACCTCAGGTATATCTTCCGGTGGACGAATATCAAGAATTGACATGGATAAGAATTCATTCCTGCTGTATCCATAGGACAGTATAGCCGCTTCGTTAACCTCCAGAAATGCCAGTGTTTCAACATCATAAATCCACATCGGTTGCGGGTTGTTGCTAAAAAGCAAACGATAGTTCTTCTCACTGTCCCGCATCGTTGTTTCCGTTCGCTTACGTACAATAAACTGACCCACCTGACTGGCAAACAATTCTACAATCTCTTTGTTTTTTATGCTTATACCTTTCTTGAAAAGCAAAACAAAATCGCCAATCAATTTTTCATTATCATTGATAGAAACCACCACTACTTCGCCAAGACTGAAAGTGCTTTCGAGCAACTGAATTACAGTATTGGGAAGTGCTTTATCAGCAATCTCTCTTATATTTTTAAACACATGAATTGCTTCTCTTTCAGTATGAGTATTCTTAAATGGATCATTCTTCCACTTTTTATCCAGCAGGTTAAATCCGAGAATATTGGCTGAGTTACGGGCAAAGTCAGTCACACCACTGAGACTTCTGGTTATATATTCCATCCCGTTATTAATGTACTCATTAAAAGCAACAAACTTCGCTCCGGAGATTTCATACATTAAATCCGTTATTTTTAAATAATTGATCTCTTCAGCTCCCGATTCAATGAATTTAGTTGTTTCAAGCAATACTTTATTGAGAATATCTCTCTTCTCCTGTAATTTTTCCTGAGCCAGTTTCTTTTCTGTTATATCGTTTACCATTACATGGATGGCCGTCTTTTCATTCCAAATAACATGTACAGAGGTCAATTCAACGTCGATGATTTGTTTATCTTTCTTTTTATGACGTGCATAAACAATGGCTCTCTCATTCTGAGACATAATCTCAATATTCTTGTACAAATGATCTATGTCTTCCTTTGGTCTTATTTCTTTCACATTTTGTGAAAGAAACTCCTCACGTGAATATCCGTAATGTTCAATAGCAGCTTCATTTACTTCAAGAAACGACAATGATTCCAGATCAAAAATCCACATCGGCTGGGGATTTTGCTGAAAAAGAAGGTGATATTTTTCTCCGCTGAGTCTCAAAGCTTCCACCTGCTGTCGGCGATTATGAATATTTACCAGC
>JAYFPP010000180.1:0-2736 GCA_034927635.1 Paludibacter sp. | reverse complement strand
GAAGAAGAAGTTCTCCAATTAATGGACGATGCTTTTGCTACAGGTTGCTCGGTACTTACCATAGGACAATATATGCAACCCTCACGAAAACATGCACCTGTCACCGCTTATATTCACCCCGACAAATTCAGGGAATACAAGAAGATTGGATTAGAAAAAGGATTCAGGATAGTTGAAAGCGGCCCGTTTGTAAGGTCATCCTACAGAGCCGAAAAGCATGTGCTCTGATTTTCCTTTTTTGGGCTGGGAAATTTGTTTATTGGAGTCAAATATTTTTCTTTCATTCATTTTTCGTAAATTTGCGCTCCAATTTTAAAACAGGTTTTACTATCAATCCAATTTCTCATCAATAAAATGAGTCTACACGCCGAAATCAAACGTCGCAGAACTTTTGCTATCATTTCACACCCGGATGCGGGAAAAACGACACTCACCGAAAAATTATTATTATTTGGTGGTGCCATACATGTTGCCGGAGCTGTCAAATCAAATAAAATAAAAAAGACAGCTACCTCCGACTGGATGGAAATTGAAAAACAACGCGGAATCTCGGTTGCCACCTCCGTGATGGGTTTTGAATATAAAAAGCACAAAATCAACATCCTGGATACTCCCGGTCACCAGGATTTTGCTGAAGATACCTATCGTACACTGACAGCAGTAGATTCTGTGATCATTGTTGTAGATACGGCAAAAGGTGTTGAAGCACAGACACGTAAATTGATGAACGTATGTCGCATGCGCAATACTCCTGTGATGATTTTCGTAAACAAAATGGACCGCGAAGGAAAAGATCCATTCGATTTGCTTGATGAACTGGAAGCTGAACTTGGTATCCATGTACGCCCGTTAAGTTGGCCTATCAATCAGGGCTTTTCTTTCAAAGGGGTGTATAATATTTATAAAGACGATCTTGAACTGTTTACTCCGAACAAACAGACCATCAGCGAATCAGTTAAATTAAGCGATCTGAATAGTCCCGAACTAGATAAACTCGTTGGAGATAAAGATGCACAGAAATTAAGAGAAGATCTGGAACTAATTGAAGGAGTTTACTCCGCATTTGATGTAAAAAAATATCTTGCCGGCGAACTGGCTCCGGTTTTCTTCGGATCAGCTTTAAACACCTTTGGAGTAAAGGAATTACTCGACTGTTTTGTTGAAATCGCTCCTTCTCCCCGACCCGTCCACACCCTTGAACGTGAAGTAGATCCCTACGAAGAAAACTTTTCAGGATTTATTTTTAAAATCCATGCGAATATGGACCCCAATCACAGAAGCTGTATTGCTTTCGTAAAAGTATGTTCAGGAAAGTTTGAAAGAAATGTAAACTACAAGCATGTTCGCCATGGCAAATTAATGCGTTTCTCCGCTCCCACCGCTTTCATGGCGCAGAAAAAAGAAACCGTTGATGAAGCTTATGCGGGAGATATTGTAGGATTGCCTGACACCGGTACATTTAAAATCGGCGATACGTTGACATCTGGGGAAAATCTTCATTTTAAAGGCCTACCCAGCTTTTCTCCGGAAATGTTTAAATATATTGAGAACGCTGACCCAATGAAGACCAAACAACTTGAAAAAGGCATTAATCAGTTGATGGATGAAGGTGTGGCACAGTTGTTTATTAATCAATACAACAACCGGAAAATCATTGGTACCGTAGGACAACTTCAGTTTGAAGTAATACAGTACAGGCTATTGCACGAATATGGCGCTCAATGTCGTTGGGAAACCGTGAATCTGCACAAAGCCTGTTGGATAGAAAGTGATGATCCGACTGAACTTGATAACTTTAAGAAACGAAAAGCGCAATATATGGCTGTGGATAAAGAAGGCAGGGATGTTTTTCTGGCTGATTCAGGGTATGTGTTGCAGATGGCGCAGAATGATTTTAAGAATATTAAATTTCATTTTACATCAGAATTCTAACATTTATTGTGCAGATGAAATTTGATTTGTATGTAAAAAGTTCAGAATGTTATCTATTACATTAAATAAAAATAATTTTTAGCTCATTGTTTGATTTTATCTTACAATTTGACTTCAAATTATTGTATGACTCATAATCTTTTTGTAATTTTGCAGGAATTTTGGACTCACAAAAAAATCTCTGTAAATTTTATGCAAAAGCACAAACCTTTTCATCTTGTTTTAGAAGATGGGACCGTTTTAAAGGGTAAATCCTTTGGTTACGAAAAAGCGGTAGCCGGCGAAGTTGTTTTCAATACAGCCATGGTCGGATATCCTGAAAGTTTAACCGATCCCTCCTACGCGGGGCAGTTGTTAGCAATCACGTTTCCGTTAGTCGGAAATTACGGCGTTCCGAATGACATCATACAAAACGGACTTTCAATCTATTTCGAATCGGAAAAAATCCAGGTAACAGGCCTGATTATTTCCGATTTTTCTTTTGAATACAGTCACTGGAATGCAGGTAAAAGCCTCAGCGATTGGCTGAAAGAAAATAAAGTGCCAGGTATTTATGGTATCGATACCCGCGAACTCACAAAGATGGTACGCGAAAAAGGAACTATGAAAGGTAAACTTGTTTTTCCTAATGAGGAGGACATTGATTTCATCAATCCTGATGATGAAAATCAGGTTGCCAAAGTAAGTTGCACAGAAGTCATTACTTATGGTAATGGTAAAAATAAAATTGTAATGGTGGATTGCGGTGTAAAGGAAAACATCATCCGCTGTTTGCTTAAAAGAGATACTACCGTCATACGGGTT
>JAYFPP010000197.1:0-4042 GCA_034927635.1 Paludibacter sp. | reverse complement strand
ACCATATAAGTCATGAAAGGAACATATAAGTTAATTATTAAGACGTATATTTTTTTGAAACACAAAAGGCACCACTTGTCCCGGTTTATCGGGAAAAGAAAGACTAAGGGAACACAAAAGAAAATTATATCTATGCAATTTAACCACTATTCAAAGTCTTTTTTAGTTACTGAAAAACCTGTGAATATTCCCAATCCGTTTGTAACATTAGTATAAAGCGGATAGCGTTGTGGTGTTGTACCAATACCTCCCGTGTTTGCCGACTGATAGATATAATACTGTTTCTGGTAGCGATAATAAGCTTCGTCGATATTTATTAATTCGATAAATAATGTATCGGTACTGCCATATGAGAAATAGTATTCGCTAAAATTAAATCTCATCCAGTGACTCTCTGAGTTCATTTTACGGTTACAAAACACGGTATGCGGATTGGCTTCACTAAGTAACACCGAGTCCTGTTCCGTTTGCATGAGAATATACCCTTCACTTACATTAAATCCTTCTTTCCAGTCGTGAGCATCCCAGTCGTAATATTTGCCGAATCTACGCGCCTTCAGCTTCACCTCCCAGAACTTCTCTTTTTGCACGTCGTTACGCAGACGAAACGCTACGGAAGAAATTTTCTCTCCTTCCTGACCGCGCCCAGCCTGATCCGTAAAAATCACCGAATCGATTACAGTAGGTAGAGGAATGGTTGTTTGAGCTGTCATGGTTTCATAACCCGGAACATCGACTGTACAGGTATAACGATATCCGGCTTTTACAATGCGGGGACTAACATACCAGCCTTTATCGGAATAATGGAGGGTATCCGGAGTTTCATTTTGACTTTGGATAATCACCAATGCATCGTCCACAAAGTCGGGCATGGTATCAGAAAGATTCGCCGCCAGGCTAACTTGTACCCTGAAAGTGCTGTTGGCCTGCAGAAGTGCATTCATCACAGGCACAGAGGCAAAATCGGGAAATTCATCTTCGACTAAAGCACGGCACGAACTAAGCATCAGCATAAAAAAAGCCAGTGTAATAAAACGCGTAAAAAGATTGAGTTTGAACATAATCAAAATTTAAAAACAATGCCGGTTTTCCATTTAAAATACTGTTTGTTGTAAAAACTACCGCTCATCAGTTTAGCAATATGGATATTGACAAGTTTAAAGTGACAGATAGATTTACGATTATTTGCATTGTTAGGGTGTGAAGAATTTATTCGTTAATGTAACGCCAAAATTGAGCGTTTATTATTAAAGAATATAACAATAAAAATCATAACTGACCTAAGTTCTACTTATTTGACAAATGTGGTTGTAAATTTATTTAATGCAATTTTATTCGCATAATTTTGCAAAAACACAAATTCTTCGTATATTTGCAGCCATATTTAAATAAATATACATTTATCTCATTGTTTTACACCAAAAAAATCAATTTAATTTATTATGAAAAACAAACGAAACCGACTTCAGGTAATTACCGAGATCCTTCGTTCTTCAGTTGTAGGAAGCCAGGAGGACCTGTTAAGATTATTGTCAGAACGCAAACTCAACGTAACGCAAGCTACTTTGTCGCGCGACCTGAAACTATTGAAAGTAGCCAAAACACCTTTGACGAATGGAACTTACAAGTATGTTTTACCATCGATTACGAAAACCATCAGTCCACAGGGAACTTACAATCACCTGACCTCACACGGAGCTGTGTTAAGTATCGAGTTTTCTGGCCAGCTGGCGGTAGTGAAAACCAAACCCGGATATGCCTCCGCTATTGCCTGGGACATTGACAACAAAGGATCGATTGAAATACTGGGAACTATTGCCGGCGACGATACGATTCTGATTATCCCACGTGAAGGAGTGAGCCGCGATCAAATTCTGGACCTCATGGATGTCACTTTTTCTGAAGAAAAATAAAATTGAACGAACTTACCCCATTGGGGTCTTTATTAATAAAAAATGGACACTGAAACAAACGATAATATTATTGTACAAATTGCCGACGAAAATTTTCTGGAATATGTTGATACTATACTGACAACCATAGAAGTAGCCGCGAAAGTAAGGGGAACAGGGATCGCACGCCGTTCGCCGGAGTATATTGCCCAGAAAATGAAAGAGGGTAAAGCCATCATCGCTTTATCCGGAACTGAGTTTGCGGGGTTTTGCTATATCGAGAGCTGGGGAAACAAACAGTTTGTTGCTAACTCCGGTTTGATAGTTGTGGACAAATTCCGTGGACACGGTTTAGCAAAACGTATTAAAAGGATGGCTTTTGAGCTATCCCGCAAACGCTATCCCGATGCAAAAATTTTCGGGTTGACTACCGGTCTGGCAGTTATGAAGATCAACTCGGAACTGGGATACAAACCTGTTACTTTTTCGGAACTCACCGACGATGAGTCTTTCTGGAAAGGATGCCAGAGTTGTGTCAACTACGACATTCTCCAACGTACCAACCGCAAACACTGCCTTTGCACAGGAATGCTCTACGATCCTAAATGGGAGAAGAAAGCTAAGAGCGATGAACAAATAGCGAATAGCGAAGAATAGTAGAGATGTATCCATCGCGTTTCTTAGTGATAAACGAGAAGTGATGAGTGACAAGTAGAAACATTTCATTAAGACATTAATATATAACAACATATACAAATGAAAGAAAAAGTATTATTGGCCTTCTCCGGAGGCCTCGACACTTCATTTTGCGCCATGTACCTGGCTAAGGAAAAGGGATATGAGGTACACACAGCTGTGGCCAATACCGGAGGTTTCAGCGAAGAGGAATTAAAGGTAATCGAAGACAAAGCATACCGTCTTGGAGCAAAAACTCATAAGACTCTTGATGTCACCAATGAGTATTACGAAAAGAGTATCAAGTACATGGTTTTCGGTAATGTATTGCGCAATGGTACATATCCGATTTCAGTAAGTTCTGAACGTATTTTTCAGGCACTGGCCATCATCAACTACGCCAAGGAAATCAATGCTGATTATGTGGCCCACGGTAGTACCGGTGCCGGCAACGACCAGGTGCGTTTTGACCTGACATTCGATGTACTTGCCCCCAATATCAAAATCCTGACTCCGACAAGGGACATGGTGCTGACACGTGAATATGAAATCAATTACCTGAAAGATAATGGTTTTGTTGCTGATTTCACCAAAATGGAATATTCCATCAACAAAGGACTTTGGGGAACCAGCATCGGGGGTAAGGAAACCCTGAAATCGGAACAAACGCTGCCCGAATCAGCTTATCCCAGTCAGGTGATAAGAACCGGTGAGGAAACTGTTACTATCAGTTTTGAACAGGGAGAGATCACTGCCATCAACGGAGAAAAGGATGCAAACAAAATCAATCTTATCAACAAGCTGGAAGATATCGCCAACAAATACGGTATCGGACGCGACATGCATATCGGCGACACCATCATCGGCATCAAAGGCCGTGTGGGATTCGAAGCTGCAGCACCCATGCTGATCATCAACGCACACAAAATGCTTGAAAAACATACGCTCACCAAATGGCAGCAATACTGGAAAGATCAGTTAGGCAACTGGTACGGCATGTTCCTGCACGAAGCACAATACCTGGAACCGGTAATGCGTGATATCGAACAATTTCTGCAAAGTTCGCAACAAAATGTGACAGGAACTGTAATTATCAAATTGCGTCCGCTCTGTTATACTTTGGTGGGAGTCGACAGTCCGTTCGACCTGATGAAGACCGATTTCGGCGAATATGGTGAAGTGAACCGTGCCTGGTGTGCCGACGATGTAAAAGGATTCACCAAGATCCTGGGTAACCAGATGAAGATTTATTACAACGTGCAAAAACGCAACGAAAAGTAAATTCGAAACGAAACAATAAAACTAAAGACGCACGTTGGAGCCTCTGCATTCCCTTGCAGGGGCTTTTTTTGAAACCATATAAGTCATATAAGGGACATATAAGTTTAAAAGACCTTTTTCTTTTATAATTATTAAGCTTATTTGGAACTTATATGACTTATATGGTTAATAAGAAGCTTTTGCGGTTCAAGAAA
>JAYFPP010000154.1:0-14308 GCA_034927635.1 Paludibacter sp. | reverse complement strand
ATAAGCCGTACGTGAACTACCCGCAACAGCACCATTAGGGCCGGCAAGTTCGTTGAGCGCTTCCGCCAGATTATAATAAACTTCCGCCTTCCTAATCAAAGGATATTGATGAAAATCATTCACAGCAGCCAAAGTTGCCGGATTATACAACATATCTTTTTTAGGCGACATAAATTTCTTCAGGTAATAACCTGTAGCTGTATTCTGAAAATCATATCCTGCAGCATCTCTTGTTTTTACGCCATTTGAATCAGTATATATTTCCAATGGTCTGCTAAGATTAAACACTTTTCCATTGTAGTAAATGGTCAGATCAAAGCGGGTGTCTCTGTTCACATAAGGATTCTGAGGATCATATCCTGAACGTACATCCGTAATCGGGAAACCGTTCTTTGCCGGATAAGCATCCACCAGGTTCTGCGAAGGATTGGTACGTCCGGCGCCAAAGAACATGGGAGGAAAATTACTTTTTTCCAGAGAATTACTATTGAACCATTTTCTGAAAAGGAACTCAGGATTGGTTGCACCCTGTACGCCACTGCCCACATACATGGCTTCGGTGAGGGCGTTATAGGTTCCAAGCACACCGGTATTGATGGCTCTTTCCGATAAAGTTACCACACGTTGCCATTTTTTAGTGATGGAGTCGGTCGAAACTGCATAAGCGCCGGTAGGCTGATAAGCAGGAGATGCGCCGAACAAGGCAGCACGGGATTGCAATGCAAGTGCCGCTTTTCCGCTGGCACGACCATCCTGTTTCACACCCGTTTCCTCATCGGCACCTACATAACTCAAAGGCAGGTATTTAAACGCAGAATCACAATCGGCAATAATTTGCATGACACAGTTCTCATAGGAATTGCGCGACATCAGCTCCATATTGTTTTGATCCTCCATGGTAAGATTTTTCAGGATGACTGGATAACCCAGTGCCTGACCATCGTCGGTAATTCCGCCGAAAACCTGAAGTAACTCCATTCCCCACCATGCTCTTAAGAAATAAGCCTCACCACGCGAGCGATTGCGGATTTTCTTATCCTTGATAGAATCGGACAGACTATAGATAATATTATCACCCAATCCTTTTTCAAGAAATAAATGAATATTTCTGAATTGTGTATAAGCCATTCCCCAGTTGTCAAAAGGATTGACCGTTGTAGAAATTCTGCCTTTTACATACTTCGAAAGATCCGACGAAGGGTTATTCGAGAAAGCATTGTCGGTAGCCACATCTAAGAAATCACCATCATAACTGTTGGGTGTATTGGGGATATTGGCATAAGCATTCATCAATACTCCCAGGGCATAATTCGGCAATTTCCAGGTTATTTCATCACCATAGCTGTTGTCAAGTTTGGTATCAAGCGTTTCATCGCACGACCATGCCGCAACAAACACCATAGCGAACAGCACATATATTATTTTTTTCATATTCTATTGATTTTTATTTGAATCATCTGTTTACAATAAAGTATCGTCTTCTCTATTATGGTTATCCATCGGTTAGAAACTCAGGGAGATACCTCCGGTGATGTTTTTCAGCACAGGATAATTGTTCAGACCGGCCGTCATCACTTCAGGGTCAAACATCTTATTCTTCGACAACAACAGCAGGTTGGTTCCTCTGGCAAAGAATTTTACGGAGCGATAAACATCCGCCTGTTTTCCCGTGAGCGTATAGCTGAGTTCAACATTCTTTATCCGGAAGAAATCACCCTTTTCAATCCAGAAAGATGAGTTTCTGAAATTGTTGGATCCATCAGTGGTTGTCAGACGGGGATAAGTTCCGTTCGGGTTTTCCGTAGGATGATATCTGTCTAAGGTAATAGCTGAATACTTTTCTTCACCCCTGTTCCAATAGTAGGAATTATTCAACCAGTTACTGAAACCTAACTGAGCTGTTCCCTGCACATACAATCCAAAACCTTTGTAATTCAGATTCAGATCAATTCCCAGATGGGTACGCGGGAAACTGTTGGACAGGATTTGTCGGTCTCTGTCGTCGACCATTCCATCTTCATTCAAATCTTCATAGGCAATATCTCCCTCCTGATAGTCACCAAAGGTCTGGAAGGAATGGGGTTGACTCATATCAACATCCTTTCCGAACAAGCCCTTCGATACATATCCGAACATGGCATCCGAAGGCTGTCCCACGATTTCCATATAATCTTCGGGATAATTGATTTCGTCGGTTTGCAGCACTTTATTTTTCGAGAAAATAAGATTTGCACCTACCTGATAGAACAATTGATCCACCCTGTCGGAATATTTCGCTTCCACTTCCACTCCCTGATTGAGCACTTTGCCCCAGTTGGTCGAAGGGATCAGTGTGCCGTACATCATCGAATTGATCAGGTCGAGCCTTTGAATGATGTCGTATCTCAATTCATTGAAATAGTTGGCTTCCACCCATAATTTTTTATTCAGCAGTAAAGCTTCGACACCCAGGTTTATTTCACGTGATTTTTCCCATTTCAAACCGGGATTCCCCACCTGAACAAAATTGGTACGCATAAACTGAAGTGAATTATTAAAACGTACAGCTCCATTGTCGAACCAGCGATCGCGGTACAGATTATAGGCAGTCTGACCGTCGTATGCGAGTAAACCTGCGCTGGCTTTCAGCTTCAGGTAATCAACCGAAGCATTATCCTTCAGGAAATTTTCTTCTGATAGTATCCAGCCCACTCCTCCCGCAAAAGAAGGAGTATATTTATTCTCACCCGAGAATTTGTTGCTACCCATATAACCGACATTTGCTTCCACAATATATTTCCCCTGATTTACAAGGTTCAGGCGTAATACATTATTGAGGAATTTCATGTCCTGATTTTCACCGGTAGCTTCCGACAGATAATAATTGTATACATAATCGGCATTCAGCATATTATCGCCGAAAGTACGCTGATAGTTCAGAGCGCCCATATAGCTGGTAGTACGGTACGAAGTAGTATTGGTCAGCACCATCTGGTCGGTTTTGTTACCCATTTTCCGCATGATTAGCACAAGCGAATCGCGACCGTCAGGCGTTTGTATCCATCTTTGAGAATATGTAGGTGCTTCGGTGGTGAGTGTCTCTGCACCCCAGAAATAATTATCAAAGGTAACCTGCGCTTTGGCAGTCAGTCCCTTTACAAAATCATTTAAGTCGAAGTTAAGTCCGAAATTCAACTGTCCGTTGATGTTCTGTTCCTTTCTGTAGCCACCATACATCAGCGAACCGTGTAAGTTATCCGTTCTGTTGATTCCCGTACCAAAGGCAGGATAACCGGCAGAGTCGGGTTTCAACACCGATTCAGGAATAAAAATCGGATATTCGTTCGGACGATGAGTGCTCAGTGCAGTAAAAGTCTGTGCATGATCCAGCGAACTGCGGTCGGTAACATCAAAAACACCTGATATACCTAAGAAAGCCGAAATAAAGTCGTTGACTTTGATATCGAGATTCCCGCGGGCATTGAAGCGGTCGCGTTGAGGATTCTTACCTATATTTTGCAGACCGCTCGTACCGTTGTATCCACCCACAAAGGAGTACTGAGCATTTTCATTCCCACCTGAGAATTCAAAATCCACCTTGCGGTATTCGGTATTCTTTTTCAGGAAATAATTATAATAATCCACATTCGGATACCTGAAATCGTTGGCTCCTGTGCTGTTGCGATAGCCTTCAAGATCTTTCGCGGTATATACAGGTTGCAGACCGTCATTCATACGCGCTTCATTATAAAGCCGGGCATAATCATAAGAGTTCACAAAATCAGGCATATTGGCAGGTAAGCCAACACCATATTCAGCATTTACTTTTATAACTCTTTTATATTTTTCCCCTCTTTTAGTAGTAATCAGCAATACGCCATTGGCAGCGCGGGGTCCATATAAAATCTTAGCCGTAGCATCCTTCAATACCTCAATCGTAGCAATTTCTTCCGGAATCAGGGTATTGATATCTCTTTCCACACCATCCACCAGGGTTACGATATTGTTTCCACTCTGGCGGTGCATGCCTCTGATATATAGCGTAGCCGCATTGTTAGCGAGTCCGCCCGAGCTCATCAGCGACATCAATCCGAGTAGTTTTCCCTGCAGGGCATTGGCAGTAATCATGTCAGGGTACTTTTCAATGGCAGTTCCCGAAGCAGCACTGATGGCACCTACATTGTATCGTTTGGTCGTTTCCATCCAACCCGGCAACGGTAATTTATCCTTTACGCCGGCAAAAAGCGGAGCACTGCTCACCACAATTTTCAAATCCGACACATTTCCTTTTGACGTATCGATGATGCGGGGTTCATAACCCAGGGCTTCGATGATGAGTGTGGAGCCGGCTTTTACGTTCACCCGGAACATCCCGTTTTTATCCGTGTAATAAGTCTGGGCACCTTCCCCAACCGTTACAGCAGCATTAGGCACAACAGCCCCTTTTTCATTGGTAACCGTAGCTTTTACTTCTACTGTCGGTACTTTTCTTGCAGCTTTCTGTCTTTTATTCTGAGCGTCCAGTTGTGTTGCTCCAAATATTAATGTAAAGATAAAAAACAGCGCTATTCCAATATATTGATTATTTTTTCTCATTTGTATCCTTATTTAAGATCTTTATTAAGATTACCATCCCGGATTTTGTTTAAAATTCACCAGACGTTTTGCTTCGTCATCTCCCACCGGGTACCAGTAATGTTTGCGTTCAAAAACACGTACTTCTTCAGTTACATCCATTAACTGATAAGTAAACACATTGCCCGGATTGGGTTTCAATGAAGTAGCATTGCTGGCAGTCACTTTTACACCTTTTATTGGATTAGGAACATTCAGCACTTCTTCTGCAATCATCCAGCGACGTAGATCAAACCAGCGGTGATTTTCGAACAACAGTTCTACCGCTCTCTCGTTTCTGATCAGTTCCCTCATTTTAATGGCGTCAGCAGCAATTTCAGCTTTTACGTTCGGCATACCCACACGGTTTCTTACCTGATTGATGGCATCCTCGGCAGAATAAGTGTATCCTGCAGGTTTCACTTTCGGACCGTAGGCTTCATTCATTGCTTCGGCATAATCGAGCCAAACCTGTGTAGTGCGGATATGAATGGTATTGTAGTAATATGCAGCATAACCATTATTATCTCCCCTATCAAGCTTAAGGCTTGCAGGCCATTGCCATTTTTTTACCATGTAACGGGTACGTACCATTTCTATTGGTGGAACAGCAACATCAGCACCACCTTCCCAGGTACAAACGAAATTTTGGTCACCATTAGCTTTTGTGCCATAAGGTTCGCCCGGATACAAGACAAAAGCATCGAAACGGGGATCGCGGTTAGCGTAGGGGTTAGCCGGATCAAAAGCCGGATCATCACTTACCCACCCGGTGGCTGTCAGCGTAGCTTTGTAACCATTGATAGTTTCAAATTTATCCACAAGGTTCTGTGAGACACTCACGTTGGCCTGACCGTAATTCCCGGTTCGGGCTGATAAACGGACATTTTGCCAGTGAATAGGCAGGTCGGGCGTAGTATTTCTGTTCTGACCTGTTGAATTTAAGTACCACAACGATTCGTCGCTTACATAATTCGGAAAATGATAGAAGATATTTTTATACTGTTCTTTAGGCATCATTTTATGCTTTGGAACAACGGTTTCAATATATTCGAGACATTCTTTGGCATATTGAGCTGCCTTTTTTGCCCGTTCAATATCGTATCCGTTGTTTTCAATTTTATCGAGCGGGTTGCACATTAAAGGACTGGCAGCATAAAGTTCGGCCATCGATTTAAGAGCATAAGCAGCAGCCTTATTCGGACGTCCGAGTTCCTGACTTGGCCATTCATCAGGTAATAAAGTGATGGCGGTATTGAGTTGTTCAATCACCCAGTCGCTCGACTCATGGTAAGTCAGACGGGGCACATCAAACTCATCATCGCTGGCAAAAGCCTTATCGAGCAACTGCATTCCGCCTACCCTGCGAATGATTTCAAAATAAAACCATGCACGGAAGAAGTGTGCCTGTCCAAGCAGTTGCGTTTTCTGATCTTCAGTCAGGTTTGTCATCAACGGCGCCTTCTGAATTACCTTGTTGGCAATACGCAGCGCATGAAAAGCATTGGGTATCGCATTAGCCCTGTTTGATCCCACATAATCCTCTCCCCAACCTACATCAGGAGCCTGTTTGTCGGCAAGCCACTTACCTGTATTTACAATTCTGTCCAGTTTTGTGCTGTAAGGATTGGCTCCTTCGTCGGATAGTTGTCCGATATGAGAACGTTCCAACCCGTTGGCTCTCCAAAAAGTATAATCCACAACACAGTTGTAACATCTGTCCAAATATCCCCTTACCGTGAAGAAATTACTAAATACTTCTTCCTCGGTTAATCCCATATCCGGCGATTTATCAAGATATTCCTCGCAGGAAGTAAGGTATATAAGACTTATCAGAATAAGTATGAATTTATATCGTTTCATTTTCTATATAATTTTATTTGTTAGAAAGAGATTCTGGTTCCTATATTATAACGTCGTACCAAAGGGTAGAGTCCCGATGAGTTTGCCTCCGGATCCATCTGTCGGTTAAATTTAGTGATGGTAAACAGGTTATTGGCATTGGCATAGATTTGAACGTTCTTCATCCCGATTTTTGTCAGCGAACTACTGTTAAAGTCATACGACAGTTCAAGATTTTTCAAACGGAAATAAGAAGCATCCTGAAAACTATAGGTAGTTCCTGAAGACATGCTATAATCCCTGTAGTCGCTGTGCAGCGATGGTTTTGTCGCTTTTTCGGCATTTTCGGGCGTCCAGCGGTTGATTACATCGGGATTAGCAAAGTAATTTTCCGAATTTCCTTCGCTTAAGTCCCACAACACCAATCCGTCAACATCCTTGTACACATTGATTACTCCGTAGAACATGGCATTCAGCTGGAAAGATTTGTATCTTAGTCCCAGCGTTCCCCCGTAGGTATTCTGCGGATAGTTATTATACTGTACCGGTATTTTATCCCAGGTTTGATCAATAACTCCATTGGCATCATAATCCAGGTACATGAAATCGCCCGGCACCAGTTTATTCTGAGTGGATACGTTGGTAGCAGTTGCGTAGTTGAAGATATCATCGAGCGACTGATAATAACCGTTGACCTGCAATTTATTGATAACGCCGATAGGTTTGCCGGCCAGTTTCAGATATTCAGGTGAATTGGCGGCATCATTTCTGTATACGATACGGTTTTCGTTGATGGCATAATTGGCTTTTATCCAATAACTCCAGTCTTTATTGATTTTATCGTTCCAGCCCAGTTCAACTTCCAAACCACGACTCTTGGTTACTCCGATATTTCCATCAGGTTCTTTAATTCCAAACCATGCGGGAGTTGCAACAGTAAAAATAATTCCATTACGTTTTTCGCTGTACATATCTACAGTGGCAGTCAGCTTGTTAAAAAGCATCAGGTCGATACCCAGATTTTGTTTGTAACCGGTTTCCCAGGTAGCATTAGGGTTAGCCGCCTTACCTTCGGCATACAACGGACCATAATTGGTCTTTTCATTTTCTCCGAAGCTCACATTGCCTCCAACATTATCGTACAACTGCAGATAAGTATAAGCGGCTGCCGACTGGTGATAGCCAACCTTTCCATATGAATACCGGAGTTTAAAGTTATCAAGCATTTTTCCTGCAATATCTTTCACGAATGATTCTTCCGAGATTCTCCATCCTAAGGAATAGGACGGGAAAAATTCATACCGCTTCCCTCTGGCAAATTTTTGCGAACCTGAATACGCTCCATTGAACTCAACAAGGTATTTTTCTTTCCAGTTATAGGTAACACGGGTTACCCAGTCTTCCTGATTTTCTTTGAATTTCAAACTAGTTGCACTGCTACCTGCAAGTCCTTCTATTTCATTTCTGTTTACTAAAGCAAGCATAGTGAAATTATGATGTCCGAAACTTTTGTCATAATTCAATGCAAACTCATAATAAAGTCGTTTGTCGAAACCACCATCCAGCATATTGTCGTAGTTAGCTTTCTGACGTTCTCCCTGAAATTCATCATCAATCCATCTTTTTTCAGCATCCAGTGCATAACCACCATCAACCAGTGGTTGCGAATAATCAAATTTGCGGTAATAACCTAAGTATAATTTCTCGCCGAAAGGTCCGGGATCCACATTTGGATTGGTCGTGCCGTAACGCATTAAATCATCACGGGTGCGGGTCGAAACATTATAACTGAACTTACCGCTTGCCCGGAGACCTTTGGTGATAAACGACAAATCCTGATTCAAGGTGGCATCAATAAAGTTTTGATAGTATTTGTATATACGCTGACCACGGTCGAACAGCATCATCGGATTATCATCCAGACTTGCGCTCGAAGTCAAACCGTAAGTTCCATCTTCCCATTTAATTGGGAATACATTCCTTGGCGCTATATATAAACTCTTGAAGAATTGCGGTTGTCCGAACGAACTGTCATCCTCGTTATTATCATTGATACGGTAGCCGGTCTGACTACGGTACCCCTGACGACCCGAGAGATTCAATGACAATACAGTAGATTTGGTAAGTTGAAAATCGAAATTGCTTCGCCAGTTGTAACGTTGATACTTGAAAGTCGGGTCGAACAATTCATTTGGCTGGGTTTTGAAAATATCCCCGTCGTTCAGATAACCGATGGACGAGAAGTACTTCATAAACTCAGTACCTCCGCTGATATTAATATTATATTGCTGCTGATAGCCCACTTCGTTAACCATTTCATCCCACCAATCAATATTAGGAAAATAGGTATTATACGGACCTGTATTTCCTGTGGCAAAGGCGTTTTGCCATGCCGACATTGTTGACTCAGGAATTAGTTTGGAATACTGAAGGTCATTTTTAGCCGCTTCGTTCCACATATTCATGGAAGTCATATAATCGGCATATTCCGGACGGGTCAGCGGTTCTTTAAAACCGAAGTTGGCACTGAAAGAAATCTTAGGTTTTTGGTTTACCCCGCGTTTGGTGGTAACAAGGATAACACCATTGGCCCCTTTCACCCCATACACTGCGGTGGCCGAAGCATCTTTCAATACCGAAAGAGATTCAATTTCATTGGCATCAATGTCGTTCATGTCACGTTCGATACCATCCACCAACACCAAAGGTTTCGATGAAATCCAGCTGGCTTTACCGCGAATAATAAGTGTTGCTTCGTCGGCTCCCGGTTTGGAGTCGTTCATGATGGATACCACCCCCGGCATCATTCCCTGCAGGGCTTCCGATACCGAAGTAACATTCCCGGTTTTCATTAACTCGTCACCCTTGGCAGCCGAAATAGAACCTACCGAAGAGACTTTTTTCTGTACGCCATAGCCTACCACGATTACTTCATCAAGGACTTTCGTATCCTCGCGCATGTAGATTCTGGATAAATCGGCATTAGTTCTTAGTTGTACATTAAGTGTTGTGTATCCGATGTACGAAATAACGAGGGTTTGATTAACACCTGCTTTAATGGAGAATTTTCCATCAATATCGGTAATCGTACCTGCGGTACTTCCCTGCACAACCACACTCACACCAATCAGGGGCTCATTTTGTTTTTCATCCCATACCTGCCCGGTCCATTCCTTTTGTTGCGCTTTGAGTTGCAGCGAACAAATCAGAAAAAGTGCCAAACAAGTTAATGTTAGTCTGTTCTTCATTCTTTGCATAGATTTTATTGGTTATTTATTTATTCTCTTATTTTACTTTTACAAAATTCCAGTTTGGATCGGCAATTCTCTGTTTGTCCATCAAAGCTTTCAGTTCCTTCACTTTTTCAGGATATTGAGTTGCCACATTGGCCATCTCGCCCGGGTCTTCAAAATAATTGTACAACTCCAGGGTCGATTTGTCAGGGGTACTAACATTGAGACGTATCAGTTTCCAACCATCTTTCATGATGGACTGCCGTCCCCCCTGCTCATGGAATTCAAAATAAAGTGAGGAGTGTTGCTTCTGCTCGCCTTTACCTGTTAAAGCCGGCAAATAGGATATGCCATCTACACCCTTTGGTGTTTTCACCCCGATTAGTTCCGCCATTGTCGGCAGAAAATCCCAAAATGCCGAAATATGATAGGATACGCTAGCTTTCGGAATTACCCCGGGCCAATAGGCAATATGAGGGGTACGGATGCCTCCTTCGTACAAATCACGTTTATATCCTCTGAACGGACCGTTGCTATCAAAAAACTCCGGATCGTGTCCTCCTTCTTTGTGTGTTCCGTTATCGGAGGTAAATATTATCAATGTATTGTTTGCGATACCTTTTTCTTCCAGTAAATCGACAATTCGCTGCACGTCCCGGTCCAACCGGCTGACCATAGCGGCAAAAGTAGCTCGCGGTTTGGGCTGCGAACAATACGAACCTGATTTTTGCACAAAAGGTTTTTCGGGAAACATCCCGTCGTATCCCATCAGTTCCCCTTCAGGAACAATCAGCTCGGCATGCGGAATAGTAGGCGTAAGATAAAGGAAGAAAGGTTTCGATGCATTTTTATTGACAAAGTCAAGCGCTTTCTCCATGATAAGGTCATGAGAATACACTTTGCCGTCGAGCTGCACAGCCGTATTATTTTCATACAACTGTTTCGGGTAGTATTTATGCGCCAGACCCTGGCCCAGATAACCGAAGAAATAATCGAATCCCTGGTTGTTCGGGTGTCCCTGCGAATTGGGACCTCCAAGGCCCCATTTTCCTATACAGGCTGTTTGATATTGTTTTTCCTTAAAAATTTCGGCAACGGTGATTTCATTTTTGGCCAGTGATAAATCATAATCAATACCATCAGCATTATTGCGGGAGCCTTTATTTCCACGGATGTAGGCATGACCTGTGTGCTTACCGGTGAGTAAAACACATCGTGAAGGAGCACTTACAGTGGAACCTGAATAATGCTGGGTAAACCGCATGCCGTTGGCAGCGAGATTATCGATACCGGGTGTACGGATGATTTTCTGACCGTAGCAACCCAAATCGCCTATCCCTAAGTCGTCGGCAAGAATATAAATTACGTTGGGAGAAGTTTTTGAAGTACTTTTGCCGGCGTCAGCACCGACAGCTAAAAGCGGGAACATCATTATTCCTGACGAAAGAATGATTTCCCGTGTAACCGGTTTGAAATTCATGATATTAAAATGGTTAATAAAACATTTGTTTCTACAGCAACAAAAGTATTTATTTAAGCACTTTCAAAGGGTGTAAATTTTATGCAAACACGGTGTAGATTTTATGCAAAGCGCCAAAATAACCGTCTGTGTTCGCCTTACTTTCTGACAGGCATTTGGGCATTCACCTTTAACTTCCACGCTTCAAGCTCCTTAGTCAACTGCTTCACTATTTGCGGTTGTTTTTCTGCCAGGTCGTTTTTTTCACCGATATCTTCTTTCAGGTTGTATAGTTCGTAAGTATTTGTCTCAATAATATGGACCAATTTCCAGTCGCCATGCCGCACCGCACTGTAAGGCATTGCTCCTTCAGAATGATAGTGCGGATAATGCCAGTAAAGCGACGAACGTTTCGGTTGTTTCGTGCCATCGGCAAGCATATGTTTCAGACTCACCCCGTCAAATCCTTTTTTAATTTTATTATCTACTTTGACTCCGGCTATATCCGTCAATGTCGGGAAAAGGTCGATCGACATGATGGGGGTAGCATTGACAGTACCTGCCGCCTGTTGTTTGATGTTCTTAATGATGAACGGTACTCTGACACCACCTTCGTACATTTGTCCTTTCCCTTTGCGTAATGGGGTATTGTCTGTTATTTTCCGGGCACTTTTGCCTATTAGTCCTCCATTATCCGAAGTAAACACAATGATGGTATTGTCGTAAATACCCATTTGTTTCAGCTTGGCCACTACTTTTCCCACGGCATCATCCACATGTTCTACCATAGCGGCATACACAGGATTTTTCTGATGTTTCGTTGAATCGACGATGGCCCGGTACTTATCCACTTTTTCCTGTTTTGCCATCAAAGGCTGGTGTACATTGTAGAACCACAGGTTCAGAAAGAATGGTTTGGTGGTATTGTTTCCAATAAAACTGCAGGCTTCGCTGGCCAGCCTTTCTGTCAGATATTCACCTTCGGAACCATCCTTCAATCGTGGATTTCCATAGGGAGAAAAATAGCCGTTGGGACCATCGGAGTTTTTGGCTTTGTTCAGGTTCGGAGAACCCTTCTTCCACCCCCCTATATTAATGTCGAATCCCTGATTTTCGGGCCAGTATTTTTCATCCTCTCCCAAATGCCATTTTCCGATATGGGCAGTAGCATAACCGGCCGACTTAAAAGCTTCAGCCATGGTGACTTCTTCCAATGGCATGTACATGGTCCAGTCGGGAATCTGCAATTTTGCCTCCGGGAATTTCCAGCCTTCAATCCAATCGGTCAGGTGCAAACGCGCCGGATACTTGCCGGTCATGATGCTTGCCCTGGTGGGCGACGATACCGTACAGGCCGCATATCCGTTGGTAAAAAGCACTGCATCGCGGGCAAAAGTATCGATATTAGGTGTTTGGTGATAATCGCTGCCATAAACGCCGAGATCCTTCCACCCCATATCGTCAATTAAGATTACAACCACATTAGGATGCGATGCTGCCTGTGCCACCGAAGGTAGCGCCAAAGCAGAGAGTAAAGGCAATGAAAGCCGGTTCATTTTATTCATGATATTTTATTTTTGTCGACAGACTACAGTCGACAGACTGCTGACTGCTGACTTTCGACCGTTGACTGTTGACCGTTGACTGTTGTCCGTTGACTATTTAAGAACAATACTCTTCGGAAGTTCAACCTTCTTTCCATCAGCAACATAATACATCGGAAGCGGTTTTGTTTGATTGATCCATTTATTCAAATCTTTCAGCATTGTATTTCCTATTTTGAGATTTTCTTTCGATGGCTTTCCGCTGAGCAGATTTACCGTTTCGCCAATATCATCGGTAAGATTATACAATTCATGGGTATCATACTCATAGCAATAGCGGTATTTGTAGCGTTTGTCGCCGATACGTTTATTGATTACCGATGCAGGAATACCTCTTTCGTCCATATAGCCCGGGAAATGCCAGAAAAGCTTGTCGCGTTTCAGGGTTTTGGCATTGCCTGTAAGTAAGGGCAGCAACGATTCTCCATCAAGCACATGTTCTTTATGCGTATATTTCACCCCTGCCAGGTCGAGATAAGTCGGCAGGAAGTCGATGACATGCACCGGCTCATCGCTGACCGAATTGGCTTTCACTAATTTCGGATAACGCACTATCATCGGCACCCTGATTCCTCCTTCATACTGTGTACCTTTTGCCCATCTCAGCGGAGCGTTGGAATGATTGCCACCATGCACACCACCATTATCCGACATAAAGATTACCACCGTATTATCACGCATCGAATCCGATTTATCTCCATCACCGTTCGGGTCATCGAGTGCTGCAAGAATACGTCCGACCGTCTGGTCGAGTTGCTCCGTCAAAGCAGCATATTTGAAATTCTCGTGCCGTTTGTCAAGTTCTGTACGGGTTTTATATTTTGCGTACAGGTCGTCCCTGCTCACAATAGCCGAGTGAATAGCATGAAAAGCCACCCACATGGAGAATGGTTTGGTTTTATCAACTTTCGAAATCTGATCAGTTACCATATCAGCCATGGCATCGGTAAAATGTTTTTTGGTACCCGTCAATGTCAGCGGATTATTACCGTTGGCATAAGGCAACAGATTCTTGCGGATATACGCTTCGGTATAAGGCTGCGCAAACTGATTGTACGAAGGATTATCGAAGATCCATTTCCCCTCTTTTGTTTTAAAAGCGAAGTAATTCGAGTCTTCTTTCTTATCTTCTTTTACTTTTTTGCTGCATTCGAAATTATGCGTAAAACCGCAATCATCATCTTCTGTAAGACGGAAACCATGCACTTTCCCGAAAATATAAGTATTGTAACCCGCATCTTTCAGGATGCGTGCATAAGTCAGGGTACCGGGTTTAAGCGATTCCTTTTCCTGATTGGCCGGAACAATACGGGCATCTTCTTTTCTGATTCCCGCTTCTTTACCCGTAGCATAACGGTCGAGACCGAAAACATTGTACACATGCGTCCGGTTGGCATACTGTCCGGTAAGCAGTGCAGCCCTGGTTGGAGCACTGTTTTGCTGCGTATGGGCATTGGTAAAAACCATGCTCTGTGTAGCAAATTTATCGATATTGGGTGTTTGATGGTTCTTCGATCCGTTACCCATAGTGGCTATCGGAGAAGAAATATCGTTCCAGCCCAAGTCATCGGCAAGTA
>JAYFPP010000230.1:0-1924 GCA_034927635.1 Paludibacter sp. | reverse complement strand
CCAGCCACCGATACAATGTTCGAGTCGCAACAGCGAGGTTTTGCCCGAAAGCAGCGAATTCACATCGTCCACATAATCCACCTGCGCGATGTCGTTGGGGTAGCCCGCCACCTTCTGATCGAAAACATACTGGCCGTCTTTGCATATAACCTCGCCATCAGTCGTCAGTGTGCCGTCGGTTTCGACATGTACATTGAACATGATCCCGAAGGTGAAACCCGATGCTTTTAAGGCCGTAACTGTCCGGGTGCGGTCGCGACGGAAATGGCCGCAGATGTAAATACCCGACTCGGCCAGCATTGTGGCTGTGAGACAGCTTAAGGTAAAAATGAGTAAATGTTTTTTCAAACGCATATTGTATTATTTTTATCTGGTTTTAATGTAATATTTTACCATATAAGTCATATAAGACATATAAGGAAAAGAGTAAATATCAGACTTTGTTCTTTTAATATACATTATTGTGTTCAATAGAGTTTTTTAGATCATATAATTATTTTCCGCTCAATGTCTCTAAAGTAAACACTTATATGTCTTATATGACTTATATGGTAAAAAGTAATTTCTTTTCACTTGTTTCTCATAAAAACTTTCTTTTCGTGTCTGCTCATATCCTGCATCAACAAAGTATTCGTAAGTTCACCGACATAGCTTCCATCCGTTTTCAACTGCACTTTTCCTTCGTTCACCGTGTGAAAAAATGGCATTAAGCTCGTATGCTTACTACCCCATGGGACTTCAAACTTACTCTTATCCAGAAAACAAACCGAAAAACTGAGTGAAGTACCGTATACTTTCTCCACAACAGCGATTGGATTACCCATTTTAATTTTCTCACCGGGAGCAACCAGCGTTTTACCTTTAAACACATATCCTCCAAAGCTACCATCTTTATGATACAGCGTTATTTGTGACATGTCGCTCCGATTGAATATTCTTCTTGAATGATCACTCAAATTGTCGTCGCACATCACACCCTCGCGGCAAGCATAAACCGTATCCGTAGGCAAATCAAAAATCAGCTTTTGATCTCCGGGCATTCCCGATATCCCTATCGTAGCTGCCTTTCCGGCCGCTGCCGGTAGCGCATAGACAAAGTCAATATCCGGTTTCAGAGTAATATTTCCTCTGTACATAGCCAAATAGCCCATTCTGTAAGAAAAATGGGTAGCACCCTGTTTTGTCTTGTAAATTCTGATCTGTCTTCTTCCCGGACCTACCACTGTCCAAGTGTCAGTCGATGGCATTCCTTCAAATCCTTCAGCATTATTAAAAGAAAATGAAAGATAATAGTCGCAGTAATCCTTGTTCCAACAACTTAAGTTTAACTGTCCACGACCTGTATCCAGATCGTTAATAAGTTCAACGGCCACATTTAAATTATAGACCTGTGCATTCAACTGATATACTGAAATAAGTACAACAATAATTGATAAACAAATTTTCTTTTCCATGGTGATTTTTTATTTAGTATTAATATTGAACCACATTATCTGACTATTAACTTCCTCACAACAGTTTTATCTCCCCTGGTAAACGAAACAAAATACACCCCCGGCGGTACCATTGAAATATCTACCCGGTTATCCGACATCCCTAACCATTGCGCTATGATGGTTCTACCGGAGATATCACGGATTTCAACCCTTGCATCGCTGAAAAGGTCACGCATCGATACCCGCACTTCGATGGAAGCCGGATTGGGATAGACGAAAAATAAATCCTCAGCCTTCAGATCATCAGTGCCGCTGTAATCCAGCGAATAAAGCTGCGAACGGGGCACGATTTCGCGGGGCTGTTTCTGGTTGAGCCATTCGAGCCGGCAATAAGCGCCGCCGGTACTTTCAAAGTATTCGAGTTTGATGTCGTAGAGCTGATTGGCCTGCAGGGTGATATTGCCTTCGTACTCTATATCGTAATCGTC
>JAYFPP010000018.1:0-1817 GCA_034927635.1 Paludibacter sp. | reverse complement strand
GGCATTTCAATCCCGGTATTTTCTGATATGAGCTGAATTTGCTTATAATAAGTTTCTACTACTGATTGATTAATTTGTGTGGCAGTTTCTTTTGATGAGTTCTCAATATAAAGAGCAAGGTCAATTTTACCACGTTCCAGGCTTTGCGATACTTCATTTCTGATTTCAATATCCTTCTCACGGTAAAGGCCAGCCAGTCGTGTTGAAATGTCAGATTGCTTGCTATTCAGAGATTTTACCTCAACTACTATTTTTTTTCCGTTGTATTCACCTGTAGCTTTACCGAAACCGGTCATTGATTGTACCATAATTGCTTCATTTATTGTTTGCTTACAAAATTACAATATTTTTTTGTGAAGCTCGGGTATTTGAATAAAAACTATAAAATTAAAATAATATGCACTAAATTTATATCAAAATATCAATTTTATTGTATTTTACATTTTAATCTTTCATTTATATTTTATAACTTTGCATGCAGTATTAATTTGAAAGATTGAAATAATGAAACAGAAGAAATTTTTGCTCTCAGAAAAAGAGATGCCTACGCAATGGTATAATATTCAAGCAGAAATGCCAAATAAACCTATGCCTGTTCTACATCCGGGAACGAAAGAGCCAATGAAGCCTGAGGATTGGTACCCTTTATTTGCAAAAGGTCTGGTAGATCAGGAAGTAAATACCAAAGATGCCTGGATAGATATTCCGGAAGAAGTATTTGAGAAATATAAAATATACCGTCCAACTCCTCTGGTACGTGCTTTTGGTCTTGAAAAGGCATTAGATACTCCTGCACATATTTATTTTAAAAATGAAAGTGTCAGCCCTGTGGGTTCGCATAAATTAAATTCGGCACTTGCACAGGCATATTACTGTAAAAAGGAAGGTGTTACCAATGTTACTACTGAGACAGGAGCCGGACAATGGGGAACAGCAATGTCACTTGCCTCAAAAATGTTTGGTCTGGAACTGGCTGTTTACATGGTAAAGATCAGTTATGAACAAAAGCCGTATCGTCGCTCGCTCATGCAGACATGGGGAGCTCAGGTAATCGCTTCTCCTTCAATGTCTACAAAAGCAGGCCGTAAAACCATTACCGAACATCCTAATTATCAGGGAAGTCTTGGTACTGCAATTTCTGAAGCTATTGAACTGGCAATGAGCACACCTAACTGTAAATATACTTTGGGTAGTGTGCTGAACCACGTGTCATTACATCAAACAATTATTGGTCTTGAGGCTGAGAAACAGATGGAGATGGCAGGTGAATACCCTGATGTGGTTATTGGTTGTTTTGGTGGTGGTTCAAATTTCTCCGGTATTTCATTTCCGTTTATGCGTCATAATTTCAATGGAGAAAAGAAAACACGTTTTCTTTCCGCAGAACCTTCTTCATGTCCAAAGTTGACCAGAGGAAAGTTTCAGGATGATTTTGGAGATGAGGCTGGCTATACTCCTCTGATACCTATGTTTACCTTAGGGCATGATTTTGCTCCGGCACATATTCATGCAGGCGGCTTACGTTATCATGGTGCCGGAACACTCGTAAGTCAGCTTTTGAAAGATAATTTTATTGAAGCTTGTGATATTCAGCAATTGGATTCCTTTAAAGCAGGTGTCTTGTTTGCCCAAACTGAAGGTATCATTCCTGCTCCTGAGTCGGCTCACGCAATTGCGGCTGCTATTAATGAAGCATTGAAAGCTAAGGAAGAAGGAACTAAGAAAACCATTCTCTTCAATCTTTCCGGACATGGTTTGGTGGATATGGCATCTTATGATCAATACCTTGCAGGTGATCTCGTAAATTACTCTTTATC
>JAYFPP010000041.1:0-4635 GCA_034927635.1 Paludibacter sp. | reverse complement strand
ATGGAGCCGATCGAATTGTTTGCACGTAACAGTACACCTCTTACGGAGAAATTGATGCAGATTAATTATGAAGGTGCCTGCGTGATTGCTGCTCATCAGCATCTGGTAGCTCAGGGATTAAGGGGCTATGTTGATGCAGATGGGAAAGCTGACCGCTCTAAACGAGCTGAATTTGTGAAACTTGGTAAGGAATTAATAAATTTAACCATATAAGTCATATAAGTTACATATAAGTTTCGCATGTATATATTTAATGTAATTCTCATTTTTAATAAGTTGTGTATTAAACTTATATGTAACTTATATGACTTATATGGTTTTAAAAAAAAAGTATGAAAACTATACAGGATTTAATCGATATTTCCCGCTATTACGGCATCGACAACCGTTTCGTGATTGCCGGAGGAGGAAACACATCTTATAAAAATAAGGAGAAATTGTGGGTGAAAGCCAGCGGTTCTTCTTTGTCAACGATTACAGAAGAGGGATTTGCTGTGTTGGACAGAGAAAAACTCAGCCTGATGTCGGAAAAGGTTTACAGCTCCGATACAACAGAGCGTGAAGAGCAGGTGAAAAATGATCTGGCCGAAGCTACGCTGACAAAAGGCAAACGTCCGTCGGTTGAGACTTCCATGCACAATATAATCGGTTTTTCCTATGTGGTGCATCTGCATCCTACGCTGGTCAACGGGCTGATGTGCGCTCAGGATGCTGAAAAGGAATTATTCCGCCTTTTTGGAGAGAAAAATGTGTATATTTCTTACACTGATCCTGGTTATGTTCTTTTTAAAAAGGTAGAGGAAAAAATCAAAGAATACAGAGCAAAACACCGCGAAGAACCGAAGGTTATTTGGTTGCAAAATCACGGTATTTTTGTAGCTGCCAATACCGTAGATGAAATTAAGGAAATTTATGCAGATATTATTGATAAACTTGAGAAAGCAGTGGTGATAAAGCTTCCTTTGGGAGAAAGACCTTTTTGCTCGTGTACCGAATTGTTGTTGCCAGGTTTGAGGATGATGCTTTCAAAAGACGGTTTGAAAACCCTGAAAGTAAGAAAAAATAACCTCATCAAATTCTTTTATGATTCAGAAGATGAGCAAAAAACAATTATTCGTCCGTTTACGCCGGATGCCATCGTGTATTGTAAGTCCAATTATATCATTCTGAATGAAGAAGAACCTGAGGCGGTTTTAAAAGAAGCAGAAAAATTGATTCCTGCTTTTATTGCAAAATTCGGTTATTCGCCAAAAGTATTGCTGATAAAGGGAATTGGATTGGTGGCTGTGGGTGATAATGCCAAACAATGTGACATTATTTTAGATGTTATTGAAGATGCGATGAAAATTGCCTTTTTGGCAAAACCTTTTGGTGGCGCTCATCCAATGACTCAGGAACAGATTGATTTTATAGATAACTGGGAGGTGGAGAATTACCGTCGATCTGTTGCTGCAGGAGCTACTGCCGGTCGCGCTGAAAATAAAACAATTATTGTAACAGGTGCAGCTCAGGGATTTGGTGAAGGTATTGCCCGTTGTCTTCTTATGGAAGGTGCGAATATTGTCGTGGCAGATATGAATGAAACTATTGGAAAAGCAACCGTTGAGAGTTTCAATAAAATGACCAAAAGTAACCGTGCTATTTTTGTAAAAACTAATGTTAGTGAAATTCCAAGCATTGAAAATTTAGTGCACGAAACCATTTGTAATTTTGGAGCGATTGATGCTTTCATAAGCAATGCAGGGGTGTTGCGTGCAGGTGGATTGGAGGAAATGACACCGGAAGATTTCGACTTTGTGACAAAGATAAACTACAATGCTTATTTTTATTGTACGAAAGTGGTGAGTAAAATAATGAAACTACAAACTAAATATGCATCACCTGACTACTTTGCTGACATTATTCAAATCAACTCCAAATCCGGATTACGTGGCAGTAAGGCCAATTTTGCCTATGCAGGTGGGAAGTTTGGTGGCATTGGATTAACCCAATCTTTTGCCTTAGAACTGGCTCCATTCAGAATTAAGGTGAACTCGGTTTGTCCGGGTAATTTTTATGAAGGTCCGCTCTGGAGCGATCCGGAAAACGGCTTGTTTGTGCAATACCTGCGTGCCGGCAAGGTTCCCGGTGCCAAAACAATCGATGATGTAAAAGCATTTTATCTGTCGCAGGTTCCAATGAAGAAAGGTTGTTCGCCAGAGGATGTTACCAAAGGGGTACTGTACCTGATGGAACAATGTGGTGAAACCGGGCAGGCTTTACCAATTACAGGGGGACAGGTTATGCTTAATTAATTTTTATAAACCATATAAGTCATATAAGTTTCATATAAGTTTAACACCACAACATATTAAAAATTGAATTTTACAATTGATATTTTCACAGAAAACTTATCTGTAACTTATATGACTTATATGGTAAAAACAAAACATAAATGAAAACCAAAGCAATCAGATTATACGGCAAAAAAGACCTCCGCATGGAAGAGTTTGAATTGCCCCGGATTAAAGAGGATGAGATACTGGCGAAAGTAGTATCGGATTCCTTGTGTATGTCTTCTTATAAAGCCTCCACGCAGGGAACAGATCATAAACGCATTCCTGATGATGTGGCCGAAAATCCCATCATTATCGGACATGAATTTGCCGGAGAACTGGTGGAGGTGGGTGCGAAATGGGCACATAAATTCAAAGCAGGGGATAAGTTTTCTATTCAGCCGGCACTGAATTATGAAGATGGTCCGGTGGGTATTCTCAGTGCCCCGGGCTATAGTTACCAATATATCGGTGGTGATGCCACTTATGTCATTATACCGAAGGAAGTGATGGAAAAAGATTGCCTGTTGGCTTATCAGGGAGAAGGATATTATCCGGCATCGCTTGCAGAACCGCTTTCTTGCGTGATTGGTGCCATGCATGCGAATTACCACATTACTCCGGGCAGTTATGTGCACAAAATGGAAATAGTGGATGGTGGTAATATGGCCATTCTTGCCGGTGTTGGTCCGATGGGATTGGCAGCCATCAACTATGTTTTACGTCGTGAAGATCGCCGTCCTTCGCTTTGTGTGGTGACGGATGTGGATCAAACCCGTCTCGACCGTGCAGCATCGCTTTATACTGTGGAATTTGCCGCATCAAAAGGAATTGATTTACGTTATGTGAACACAGGTAGTATGGAAAATGTGGTGGAAGAACTAAAAGTATTAACCGGTGGAAAAGGGTATGATGATGTGTTCGTGTTTGCTCCTGTGAAGCCGGTGGTGGAACAGGCAGATGCCATTTTAGGTTTTGATGGTTGTCTGAATTTTTTTGCTGGTCCGTCGGATCCGAATTTCAGCGCCATGTTCAATTTTTACAACGTGCATTATGCTTACACCCATGTAGTGGGAACGAGCGGAGGTAATAATGATGATATGGTGGAAGCGTTGGATTTGATGTCAAAAGGACTTGATCCCGCCGGTTTGGTAACACATATAGGCGGATTGGATGCCGTCATTGAGGCAACAAACCATCTTCCCGAAATTCCCGGAGGGAAGAAGTTGATTTACACGCATATAGAAATGCCTTTGACTCCTATTTCCGATTTTGCTAAATTAGGCGAGACCAGTGATTTGTTCAAAAAACTGGCTGAAATCTGCGACCGGCACAATGGACTGTGGAGTGTGGAAGCCGAGACTTATTTACTAAATGAATTTAATTAACCATATAAGTTACATATAAGTTTTAAAACAACAAATTATTAGAATCTTAATAATAGACTTGAGAATTTCATTTAACCTTTTCATTTAAAAACTTATATGTAACTTATATGACTTATATGGTTTAAAGATATTATTATGAAGCAGTTAGACGTCAATTTAATGCACCCGGTGGAGCAGATCAATGTGATCATCGGACGAATATACCGGAGTGGCATGACCACTACATCGGGAGGAAATATTTCAATCAGGGATACGAATGGAGATATATGGATTACACCTTCGGGGGTCGACAAGGGATCGCTGACAACCAGGGATATCATCCTGATCAAGAAGGACGGTTCAATTGTAGGTCCTCATAAACCGTCGTCGGAATATCCTTTTCATAAAGCTATATACAAAGCGAGACCTGAACTCACAGCCATTATTCATGCACATCCGCCCGGACTGGTGGCGTTCAGCATTGCACGTAGGGTTCCTGATACGAATATTGTTCCTCAGGCAAGAGATATTTGTGGCGAAATCGGTTTTGCTCCCTATGCTTGTCCGGGTAGCGAGGAACTGGGAGAAATGATTGCCAATGAGTTTAAAAACAGAAGATATAAGGCTGTCATCATGGAAAACCATGGTGTTGTGCTGGGTGGTACAAACATGATGGATGCTTATCAGCGTTTTGAAACACTGGAGTTTTGCTGTCGCACCATTGTCAATGCTGGTCGCATAGGCAAGGTTAATGCGCTGACTGATGAACAGATTTCACAGTATATCAATCATTTTCCTAAGAATATCGCTCATTTTATGGATGTGGAATATCCATCTGATGAAAGAGCTTTGCGATCAGAAATGGTAAAAATTATCCGCCGTGCCTGCGATCAGGGTTTGATGATATCAACTTACGGGACAGTTTCGGTGCGCTGGCATGATAATGATTTTCT
>JAYFPP010000138.1:0-2861 GCA_034927635.1 Paludibacter sp. | reverse complement strand
GACTCATATGCAGTTTCAGTATCGGGGAAGCTTACCTTATCAATCGCATTGAGCCGGACTTTAACTTCTACTGAATAAGGAGTAGAAGGTTCCAGACTTAATGCCGACGATTTCATAAAAGCATAACAGTAGGTGGCAGCAGTATTTGTTTTTGTGATGTTTACATAGTTGCTCTGTTGGGTTAGCACTACGCCCGAAGCCACATTTTGTATGATCGACCAGGCCCTGTTGGTGTAGCTTCCTCCATCCGCATCCCATGCTGTCATCGGTTTCTCAACGATGTCCCACTGTGAAGCCGGATCTATATAATACGTAGAGGTTTTCGGATCAAGGGCAATTGTTCCGATTTGATCGTTCAATGCAGCGACTTTAACAAAATATTTTCCTGCAACAATATCGGATGGAATTTCAATATTGGCAGTAGCTACATTGCCGGCCACAGTACCACTTACAGAAGATACAATTACATTACCAACTCCATCAACAAGTGAGAAAAGCAGTTCTTCTCCATCGGAAATTGCTTTTGTATTGGCAGTAACCGAAACGGTCGAAACGTTGCCAGTCATATGGTGTTCGCGCGACAAAGCGACAGAAGAAATACTTGGTTTTGAAAAGAAATCGCCGGTTCCCATTTTCACGTATTCGATATCCATGTTACAACGATGGGTTGATTCAGCGCCGAAATAAACACCGTTTTGGTCGCCGGTGCTGACTATCGCTATATTTTCAAAAACAGGCTCTTCCACACCGGCAACATACACATCATATTTGGTGTGATCGACATTGAGCACAATGCGATAAATCTGCCAGTCGGAGGTGTTCATTTGATATGCGTTTTGGGCACCGGAGACAGTACTGACAGAGCCACCAGTCACTCCATCCCCATATCTGAGATAAATAGGGGTGGCAATTTTCAACACACCCATGCGAAGCGCGATCTGATTGGCTTCGTAGGTAGTTCCATCCGGATATAAAACTTTATCAATTGGGTTCACACGCACCTTGACTTCAACACTATAGGCCAAACCGTTCGTTATTTGAGCAATTGCGGTTGCAGGTCGTAACCAGGAATATTTACCAACAGTCTTAGTAAAACTTACATAACCGGTTTGCTGTGTTATTACAGCATTCGAACCAGTCCCCTTAACTACCGCCCAGGCCAGATTGGTTGGTAAGCCTTCGTTTTGATTGTATGCACCCATTGTTTTATCCAATACATCCCATGTCTGAGCAAACAAAAAATTGCTTCCGAAAAGGATCAACGCGAGAAGAAAAACTGATTTTTTCATAAGTAGATATTTTTTAGTTGTTTTCATATTCATTTGAAATAAGATTCGTATCACCGTAAGTTTACTTTACAATGATTTTTGATGTTTTCACCACATGCTCATTAGTCGTTATTTTCACAAGATAGAACCCTGATGCTACTGGTGCATCAACATTACCTGAAGATGCATTGATATTTGAATGTGACATCCTGTTACCCGACAGGTCAATGATTTCTACGGATAATTTGTCGGCATTTTCTGCCTTAACAGTAAATTTTTCACCTTTTCCTATTGTCGAAGGATAGGTCAATACCCCTTCCGATTCGGGAAAAAAAAATGAATTGACAACTTCCTCTTTTGCATAGCCGATATTCGCTCCCAGTCGGCCTCCTGCTTCAAAGAACATGTACCATTTGCCTTCGTCGTCCTTAATAAAGTCGGGAGCAGCGGGTCGTGTTGCT
This sequence comes from Paludibacter sp., assembly GCA_034927635.1. Classification (GTDB taxonomy): domain Bacteria; phylum Bacteroidota; class Bacteroidia; order Bacteroidales; family Paludibacteraceae; genus Paludibacter. The sequence goes on along the minus strand of JAYFPP010000138.1, from coordinate 1,132 downwards.
GTCGGCACTCCGTCTCTGTTGAAAAGCACATCGGTGGATTTCAGGTATTCTCCCCAGTGAATTTCCATATCGAAACTTTCACCTACTTCCACCACCATCAGATTATCGGCATTCCCATGGCAAAACACAAAGTAGCGTCCGTTCTTTTCCATCAGGAAGGGTCCGGAGATATTATTGCCGTAGGCACCGGTTCCTCCTCCATCATAACTCGGCTTTCTGTCGGTTCCGGGTACTTTTTTATAATCCAGATCAGGGGAGATCAGGGCTTTGGGTACAGGAGTCCAGTTGATACCATCCACCGAGTGTGCCCAGTAGATTCTGCGGATCTGATTTTCCTGATTCATCAGCAACATCACATATTTGTTACCTAAGCCTGGAATCTCATGTTCGAATGTCTTGGCATAACTTGCCTCTGCACCAATCGGACTGAATTGATGTGAAACCAGGATACTGGCACCGAAAGTCCAGTCGACCAGATTTTCACTTGTAGCGTAATGGGTAGTAGTGTTAGGTCCATGGAAGTACATGATGTATTTATTTTGTACTTCATTCCATACTACCTGACAGCCGGAGATATGTCTCTCAGCCCCGTTTTTAATAATCTCACTCTGTGTCGAAGCCCAGGCAAAATCCATCACCGTACCGGGAGTCATCCCTGCCGAACCGCTGTATTCCGTCCATGGTCCGTCGAGTGTAGGAGCGGTGGAAAGGAATATGCCACCCGGGTTTTCGTGAGGCGCATAAAAAAGATAATAGCGGTCGATCGGACTTTGTCCGTTTTTGAATTTTCCATCGACGGTAAATTTCTTTGTGTCGAGAATGGATGGAAAGATAAATTCTTTCGAAGGTCCTGCATACAGATAATCCGCTATTTCCTTTACAAAACCAATCGGTTTCACCTGTGGAAGTATTTTGGTATCGAGAGGCGACAGGTCAGTCACCACATATTGCATATTTTTGGGCGCTACTGTTTCATCACCTATTTTTCCGTTGGGAGCCGCCACCTTTACAGCATATTTCCCAAGAGAAACCGTTGCCGGAATCGTCAAACTGACAGTTCCACTGTTGGCGTTTACGTTCATTTCCAAGGGAGCGGTTAGTTCAGCCCCATTTTCGCCGGTAAGCGAAACCA
>JAYFPP010000043.1:0-4360 GCA_034927635.1 Paludibacter sp. | reverse complement strand
AATTTTACTGATTTTGCTCCCACCATGTTGAGCCTTATTGGTGAAAAAATGCCGGACAAGTTTCAGGGGCAGGCTTTTCTGGGAAAATATATTCCTGAGCAAAAGAAACAATTCAATTTTGGTTTTGCCTCGAATCAACTGCATCATTATATGCCTGTTCGTGTTGCGAGTGACGGCAGGTATAAATATATACGCAGTTACATTCCCTATAAACAGTTTGCTCTCCGTAACTATTATCAATGGGGAATGCCTTCGAATATGGCATGGGACAGTTTGATCATAAACGAAAAAACTGATAATAAGGCATGGCAACAGCCTTATCTACATCATCCTGCCGAAATGCTGTTCGACTTGCAGAATGATCCCCTGGAATTAAATAATCTGGCAGATAATCCTTCGTATAGCACTAAACTGATTCAGTTACGAAAAGCATTGGCAGCTCACATAAGATCAACAGGAGATTTAGGATTTTTTATTCCTTCCTTTCGTCAGGAAATAAATCTGTACAATAAAGTCAGAAAAGAAAAATATGACTTGAACGAATTACATGCTTTTGCCGGGTTAGCCGGAAATCCGAAAGCGACTGATATGAAGAAAATTAAAAAACAATTAGTAAGCACAGATCCAAACATGCGTTATTGGGCAGCCGTGGCTATGGCGCAACTGGGTCTGAAAAATCAATATGCTGAATGTCCCGAAGAACTTTTGAATTTATTGAATGATAAAGACGAATATGTCGCCGCTGAAGCAGCCTATGCGTGTACTTATCTGGGTAAACCTGATGTTGGCATAAAAAGATTGATGGATCAAAAGAACAAGGAAATAATTAAAATTGACTATTCCCTGCTCGAATGTATTTCTATGGATAAAAAAATGCGTCCTTACCTGCTGAAATACAGAACTCAACTTGAAGAGGATGCTGTAAAGTTACCACATAAAGATAATGAAGATGCCGGATTAATGGCTCGTGGAGTGCTTATAAATATCGGTGCAATGAGTATCAGAGATTTGTATAAAGAACAGTACGATGCCGGGATAAAATTAAATCGTGGCAGGAGGCCGATGGTACCACTTCCCTGATAGAAAGTGTATGATTAAATAAAGTTTATATCTTCATGAAGAAAATTGTAATCCTGGGTGAGTTACTTATAATTAGTACAATAACTCAGGCATCAGAAAAAAAATCTGATGATAAAAAGATAAGACCTAATATTCTTTGCATTACCTGCGAAGATATCAGTCCGTATCTTGGATGTTATGGAGATGCGGTAGCTGTAAGTCCCAATATCGATCATTTCAGCAAAGAAAGTATATTGTACAAAGGGATGTATACTACCATCGGAGTATCGGCGCCGGCACGTGCTTCGTTGATTACAGGCATGTATCCTACCGCCATAGGTGCAAATAATATGCGGACTGCGCAAAACAAATCCAAACCCGAAGGCATTACACCCTATGATGTTGTTTTACCCGAAGGAGTTAAATGCTTTACCGAGTTGTTAAGATCTGCCGGCTATTATTGTACTAATAACTCAAAAACAGATTATCAGTTTCAGTCACCGTTAACTGCCTGGGATGAGTGTAGTGATTCGGCACATTGGAAAAACAAACCCGAAAACATACGCTTCTTCTCAATTTTCAATCTCACGGTAACCCATGAATTTGAAATTATGAAAAGGGCTGGAAAGCCATTAACGGTAAAGCCGGAACAAATTGTAGTTCCGGATTATTTCCCCGATAATGCCATTGTCAGGAACGATATGGCAATCATGTACAGCAATATCACGGAAATGGACCGGCAATTTCAAATCATTATGGATGAGTTGAAAGCCAGTGGAGAATTAGATAATACCATCATCATTTTTTATTCAGACAACGGAGGTCCGCTGCCCCGTCAAAAAAGAGAACTCTACGAATCAGGATCCAATGTGCCTTTTATTGTCAGATTTCCGGATAAGATGTATGCAGGCAAAACAGATACTCAATTGCATATGTTTGTTGATATTCCGGCAACGATTCTTTCATTAGCAGGTATTCGTCCGCCGGTTTATATGCAGGGCATTCCTTTTCTGGGAAAATATAAAGGTGAGGACAGAAAGTATGTTTATGGCGCCCGCGACAGATTGGATACTTTCTACGAAAAACAGGTTAGCGTCCGTGATCATCGCTACCGGTATATCCGTAATTATAAACCGGAACAGTCGTGTTATCTGCCCATTATTTCACGCTCTCCGATGCCAATAGTGAAAGAGATGGTAAGACTTCATCATGCGGGACAATTGTTACCCGGCGCGGAAAAATGGTTTGCAAAACCCCGTCCGGTTGAAGAACTTTACGATGTTTCAGCCGATCCGTATGAATTAAAGAATTTAGCTGAAGATGTATCCTATAAAACCATTATGAACAGGTTGAGTAAAGAACAAGACCGTTGGATAAAAGAGGAGAATCCATTGTGGAAATATACTGAACCTGAGCTGATAGAAATGTTTTGGCCGGGGAGGATACAACCTGTGACTGCTTCACCTGAAATCATTGTCAAAAATAATCTTGTGAAAATAAAATGTGCTACAGGGGGAGCTTCTATCGCGTATCAGATTAACGGAAAAGGATATGTAAAAGACCATTGGTTTTTGTACACAAAACCTTTCAGGTTGAATCCCGGCGATGTGGTAACGGCTGTCGCTACACGGGCCGGTTATGCTCAAAGTGTTCAGGTTAAATATTAAAGTTCTGCTATGAAAAGTAAAAATATAGTAGTGCCTATTCTTGTTTGCTTATTGATGTTTGCAAATCAGGAGCTTAGGGGTGTTGGTTTTTCCTCTGAAGTTAATTCAGTTGAAAGTATACGGTTTTCAGCTGATAAACTATTATCAGAATGGATGGATACCTTGCTGACCTATCAGATTAAACACAATAACCCATCGCTTAACGGTGGATTGCTATGCCCGGCATGTGCAAGGGTGCATGGCAGATGCGGCGATGCTGTTCTTCCAATGATGTATATGGCAAAACATACCCGGGAGAAGAAATACATTCAAGCAGCAAAACAACTGATGCAATGGATGGATAATGTCAGAATGCCCGATGGGTCGTGGATGAACGATGTACATGTGTCGGATTGGAATGGAACCACGGTTTTTATGGCCATATCCTTAGCCGAAACGTTGAAACATTATGGCGATTTATTGGATGATTCTACACGCGGTGTATGGAGAAGGCAATTGCTTGGGGCTGGAGAGTTTATCTATAAAAATGATTTTATTTACAGCCGGAAACGAAGCAATATGCGCAATATGAACGTCAATTATTCCGCTTCTGCCGTGTATGCTTTGTTCCTGTTAGGAAAGGAATTTAACCGGCAGGATTTCATTGCAAAATCCAATGAGATTGCTCATGATCTGGAAGACTGGTTTACCGAAAACGAGCATTTTCTATATGGTGAAGGTCCTGAGGTGAAAAAGAAAACTAAAAATGGCTGTTTGCCAGTCGATTTGTTGTATAATGTAGAGGAATCTCTGCCAAATTTAGCTCTCTATGCCATTCATTCGGACGATAAAAAGTTGTTGAATCTGGTTACTTCATCCATATTGACACATCTTGAATTTATGCTTCCTGATGGGGCATGGGATAACAGCTGGGGCACACGTAGTTTTAAATGGACTTACTGGGGAGGACGGACGAGTGATGGTTTTATGGCCGGTTTTTATGCATTAGCGGATAAAAACCCTGTCCTTTATGAAGCAATTGCCCGGAATCTGAATTTATTGAAACAAAGTACCAGTAGAGGAATTCTCCAGGGAGGAGCTCATTATGTGAGTTGTCATCAGGAAAGTTGCATTCATCATACCTTCGGACATGCGAAAACCTTAGCTTCATTTTTATCCAACGAAGATGTGTCGCTAAAAACTTACAAACCTCAATCTTTACCCCGGGACATGGAATATGGTATGAAATTTTTCAAAGACATTCGTACCTGGTTGATAGCTGTTGGTGACTGGCGGGCTACTGTAACTGGCTATGATGCAGAATATAAAGTAAAAGGTACCCATCCTATGGGAGGTGTTCTTTCATTATTGTGGCATAAAAATACAGGCCCGTTGTTTGCTGCCGGAATGAATTCTTACAGTTTGATTGAAGCCCCCAATATGCAGGCTGATAATCAGAAATACAAGATGGCAAGTACTCCACGCATTGAATATATTCAGAATGATACGCTGTATAGTAATATGGATGATTTGAATGCGCAAATAAATTGCAGTAAAACAGAAAAAGGATATACCTTCAATGTGCAAACTCATTTAACGGATAAAAATCAAAATTTTTCCCGCTTTGGAGAGCAGATGATTGACATGAAATATAT
>JAYFPP010000111.1:0-15670 GCA_034927635.1 Paludibacter sp. | reverse complement strand
CCCCTCTTGCAATTCTCAACAATTGCAGTTAGCTTTGTAGTCAATTCAAAAAATCAAATCCTATGAGACAAGATCCGAGTCTACAAAGGGCACTTTTCCCCGAAGAGTCCCTGCTTCGTGAAATCGTTCGTCAGCCGGGGCTATCAATAGGATTACCCCGTGAAAATGCCAGTGCTGAAACCCGTTTGGCGCTAACGCCGGAAGGAGTTTCGATTGTGGTGGAAGAAGGTCACAAGGTAATGGTGCAAAGGGGAGCAGGATTGCCGATGTTTTATACCGACCTCCAATATAGTGAGGCGGGAGCGGTGATCGTTGAGAGTGAAGCAGAGGTTTTCGGTGCCGATATTGTCCTGAAAATTGCTCCTCCCACCCTGGATGAATTGTCGCTGATGAAAAATGGCAAGTCAATTTTCTCGATGTTGCAGCTTTCGAATCTTACGGCAGAAAGTATCAAAATGATGATTACCAAGAAGCTGAATGCCGTTGCTTATGAATTGATTAAGGATGAACAAAAGGCTTTTCCTGTTGTTAATACTATTGCCGAGATTGAAGGCAATACGGCAATTGCTGTGGCATCAGAACTGATGAGTAATGCTTCAGGAGGAAAAGGAATACTGCTGGGCGGCATTGCCGGAGTTTCACCGACTGAGGTAGTTATTTTGGGGGCTGGTTTGGCCGGTTCAGTTGCGGCACGTTCGGCATTGGCGCTGGGTGCTCAGGTGAAGATCTTTGATCATGATGTTAACAAACTCCGGAAAATTCAGCACTATCTGGGGCAGCAGGTTTTTACATCTGTTATCCATCCGGCGGTATTGTTCAGGGCATTGGCAACAGCAGATGCAGTCATAGGAAATTTAAGGTATATTAATGGTTCCGAAAGATTTATGGTGTCGGAAGATCTGGTAAAAACCATGAAACAGGGAGCCATCATCATCGATTTAAGTGTAGATCAGGGAGGGTGTTTTGAAACATCAACGTGTAGAACCATCGCACATCCTGTTTTTGAGAAGTATGGCATCATCCATTATTGTGTGCCGAATATTTCTGCCCGCGTTGGAAGAACAAGCTCAATGGCGCTGAGCAATATTTTCGCTTCCATGCTGGTGAAAATTGGTAATTCGGGAAGTGTAAAACAGGCAGTAAACGAAAGTTCAGGTTTCAGGAATGGGGTATATGTGTATGGAGGAGTGTTGGTTAATCGCCTTATCGGAGGGTATTTCGGACTGACTTCCAATGATATAGGATTGTTTTTAGCAGGGTATTAGTGCTCATTGATAATTGAAGAAGAATTTATGTCGCCACATGCAACAAAAAAAGAAATATCAGAAGATGAATTGATTCAGCAGGAGTTTGACGCGTTGCTGAACGACTATCTGAATTCTTCTCACCGTAAAAAAGTTGAGATTATCACAAAAGCGTTCAACTTTGCCAAAGCGGCTCATAAAGGTATCAGGCGACGTTCGGGAGAGCCTTATATTCTTCATCCATTAGCTGTTGCCCGGATTGTTTCCAGTGAAATCGGCATGGGTTCCACCTCTATTTGCTCGGCTCTTCTTCACGATGTGGTGGAGGATACTGATTATACGGTGGAGGATATTGAGAATCTTTTTGGCCCGAAAATAGCTCAGATTGTTGAAGGTCTTACTAAAATTTCCGGAGGCGTTTTTGCAGAACATGCTTCGGCACAGGCTGAAAATTTTCGCAAGTTGGTACTCACCATGTCGGAAGATATCCGGGTGATCCTGATTAAAATTGCCGACCGTTTGCATAATATGCGCACCTTAGGTTCCATGCCCCCGGCGAAACAATACAAGATTACCGGCGAAACACAATATATCTACGCACCGCTGGCTCACCGTTTAGGACTTTTCCGGATTAAAAACGAACTGGAAAATCTCAGTTTTAAGTACGAACATCCCGAGACCTACGCTCAGATAGAAAAAAAACTGGCTGGTGATGAAGTTGCCAGAAATCTCTTTTATGATGAATTTACCAATCCCATCACCAAAAAACTGAATGAGCTGGGTTGGCAATTCCGGTACAAGGCCCGTATCAAAACGGTGTATTCCATCTGGAAAAAAATGACGACACGCAATATCCCGTTTGAGGATGTGTACGACATTATGGCTTTGCGAATTGTTTTTACTCCACGGGAAGGTCTTACGGAAAAAGACCAGTGCTGGATGCTTTATTCAGCCATTACGGGCATTTATAAGCCTCATCCCGAACGTATACGCGACTGGGTAAGCAACCCAAAGGCTAATGGTTACGAAGCATTGCATGTTACCGTAATGGCTCCTGGGGGACGATGGGTGGAAATTCAGATCCGCAGTGAACGAATGAATGATATTGCTGAGAAAGGACTCGCGGCCCACTGGAAATATAAAACCGGAGATCAGGATGAGTCGGAACTCGACAAGTGGATGAAGACAATCAAGGAATTACTGGAAAACCCCGAACCCAACGCCATTGATTTTATCGATACCTTCAAACTGAATCTCTTTGCCTCGGAGATATTTGTTTTTACGCCCAAGGGAGAAATTAAAACTATTCCTCAGGGATCTACTGCACTCGACTTTGCCTTTGCGCTTCACTCCGATCTTGGCGAACATTGTATCGGAGCCAAAGTAAATCATAAATTAGTTCCGTTGAGCCATACTCTCCAAAGTGGCGATCAGGTCGAGATCCTGACTTCAAAGAAACAGCTTCCGCAGCCGGAATGGCTTGAATATGTTACAACAGCCCGTGCTAAAGCCAAATTGAGAGGTATATTCAGAAGAGATGAAAAAGCGGCTATATTTGACGGTCAGAAAAAGATTGAAGAAGCACTTGCCGTAATTAATCTGACGCCTGAAAATATGAATATTGTGCGGATTATGAACCATTATAAGTTCAGTACACGTAATGCGCTCTATTTACAGGCTGCCTATGGAAATATCAATCTGGATGATATTTCGAAAGTAATTTTCAAACCAAAATCAAAAAATGTATTTACAAAATACATCAAAATTCCTTTTGTAAATCAGGGAGATAAGAATAAGGAAGAGGAACTTGAATTAGTCCCGGCTTCTCGTGTCGACCGGAAAAAAACATTTCTTCTTACAGAGGAAAATGCCGGAAAAACCTATATCCTTTCCGAATGTTGTAAACCAATTCCCGGTGATGATGTACTTGGTTATGTGGATGAAAATGAGATTGTCCTGGTGCACAAACGTCAATGCCCCACCGCAGCTAAGCTTAGAACCAATTTTGGAAATAATCTCGTTTCTGTCAAGTGGGCAACCCATAAATCGCTATCTTTCCACGAAGAAATTGAAATCCGGGGAATTGACAAGAAGGGGGTTCTTATAGAGATACTTCATGTCATTACCGAGCAATATGGGGTGAACATCAGCAAAATTAATGTTGAAACCAAAGCCGGCATTTTTGTCGGACGTTTTTCAATTTATGTCCACGACAAACAGGAAATTGAAAACCTTTGTAAAAATATCAATAAAATTAAGGAAGTAAACTCTACACAAAGGATACAATATTGATGTTTTTCTTACAAATACCCTGTATGCCGGTATTCTTTATTCAAATTTCACAAACAATAAGAATCAAATATTATCAGAAGGAAACTCTCTGATAATAAGCCTATCTCTATGCAAATTCCCTGTTTTGCATATTTTTTTTCAACATAGAATTGTATTATCTAATAATTGTATATATTTGTCAAAAATATGTAAACTTTTTTCTGTTATTCTTTGTTTTAGATTAGCCGGAAAATTTGATAATATATACTTGAATTTAACTGTTTATCATACTCACTTTCAATATTTAACTATGTTTTCCTGAGAGCCCTGTTCAGAAGATTAATTAACCTGTATATCGCAATTTTACATTTAAATTTACTGTTATGAAAAAATTATTTTTAACATTTTCATTCGTCTTTTATGCGGTCTCTTTGTTGCTGGCTCAGCCACAAACCAAAGATTGGGTGTTTGGCACCCCTGAGTGGATCGCGAAGAAATCGTTCTATGCTCCGGACTATATTGATAGTTTGGGAGTGCTTGCCGGGCCAAAAACGCCTGTACATGTAATTGCTGCCAATAAAGTGTATGTCGCACCAACGATGACATATACCTTTACCCATGCTTTGAGATTGACCGATGGCGCAAGGCCTGATACAATCAATCAGATTCCGCTCCCGATTTCCATGGCTGTTGGTTTTGAAATGAACGGACCGGGCCAGATTCGTGTGATGAGCTTGTCAACTACTCAACAACCCAGACAAGTATTAATTACTGATGGTGTTAAGCTGTTGCATTCATTTATGGCCATGCCGAACAACTTTATCGACTCTACAGGAAATCAGTTGCCCGTTTCAACCTATTTTTACAATGGAGGCCATTCTCCGATAATGATTTATTCGATGGGTGGAGGTCTCGATCTGTTTTACATAGGAGCGGATAATGCTGTAATTACTATTCCCAACGATACCGTAACGTTCAATGTAAAAGTTCCTCAGGGCACACAGCAATGCTGGATTGCAGGTAGTTTCAATAACTGGAATAATGCAAGCCATCAGATGCAGAAAATAGCAGAGAACCAATTTAGCGCTACCATTTATGGAGTAGATGCAAATACGCTGGAGTATAAATATCTGAGCGGCCCGGGGAGTTGGGATTATGTCGAAAAAGGAGCCTTGGGAGAGGAAGTTCCGAACAGGACTTACCAGCAAAATGACACTGTATTTAACTGGCTCGCAGTATATGACACCACATTGTTGATTAACAAAGAAATTACTTTTCAAGCGATTGTGCCTTTTGCTGTGAATAAACTTTTTGTGACCGGACAATTTAATCAATGGAAAATGCCTGATTACCTGAATGAAATGTATTTGGCTTCAGTTTTGCCCGAAGGGAAACTATTCAAAAAAACCATTATTGTAACAGATCAGAGAATCCTTGATGACTTCAGGTATAAATTTACGGCTGGTGCTGGTTGGGAATTTGTTCAAACACAGGAAGAAGATTTTCATCTGTCGGATGTCAATTTGACTACCTTGAGTCATACTGTTTTCGGCTTCTATAATTACGAAGCTTCAAACTCACATCCAAAGGACTGGAACATAGGTAAGATGGCTGGAGACAGCACATGGATTCAGGTGAAGGAGTATGTGAATCCTGATGGCTTGTTGATTATGGCAAGTGAAGAAGCGCCAATGATTGCTGATATGGATAACAAACATAATGATCAGCTACAATTTACTCATCGACTGAAAACAGGAGGGCCTGCCGTATTTATGCCGGATAATATTCATCAACCGGTGGCAAGAGCTATAGCTTTCAATGTCGGTGAGAATGCACAAATTGCTTTTGCAGCAGTTTCAGATACAATTGAAGGCATGGTGCTTATCAGTGATGGCACAAAAGTGTTGCATACTGCATTTATTCCCGGTGAAAGCTCAATAGAAAACGGACAGATTCCTATGTCTGTCTTCTCCTATCAGGGACCCGCTACGACCGTTTATCTGTATTCTGAAAATAATGGAGTAAACTTTTATTATGCAGGTACAAGTGACTATACAGGATCACCCTATGAGGAACCAAAACAGACCTACACTGTAAAAGTGCCTGTTGGAACACATCAGGTATTAATTGCCGGTGAATTTAATAACTGGGATCCGGCAGGTTACTGGATGGAAAGAGTCGACTCAGTTACTTTTCAGGCAACAATTATGGGAGCCAATGCACAAACAGCATATAAATACCTGAACGGACCCAACTGGGACTTTGTGGAAGTTTATGCTGATGGAGCAGAAACGCCAAATCGTACATGGATGCCTTTGGATACTGTTCAGCGATGGAGGAACCTCTTTGTCCCGGAAATGACAAAGATTTATTATGATGACATAGTTACTTCCTATGGAGAAGACATCACCATAACGATCAAATCGGCAACAGTTACAAATCAGATGGGTGGTGGAACTGCCATCTCCTACGAATTTGAATTAAATTATGATCCTAATATTCTGCAATATACAGGATATGAAACGACAGGAACCCTTTCAGCACAAGGAGATATTATTGTCAATGCAACAAGCAACTGGAATAAAATTTTTGTAAGCTATATGACGACTCAGCCGTTCCTGACCATTGGTGATTTACTCAAACTGAACTTTAAAGTACTTCAAAATTCAGGATATACTCATACACAATGCTGGATCAATGAATTTTATTTTGATGATCGCCATATTTGGGATATCAGAAGCGGAGATATCAGTATTGAATCGTTTATGTTGGGTGATATTGATGGAAATTACGATATTCAGGCTTACGATGCTGCTCTGACTCTTCAGTACTCTGTGGGCATGGATCCAATGCCTGTGCTCGATCCGCGACCATGGGAAGGATGGAGAATGAATGCGGCCAATGTGGATGGCGTTGAAGGCATTACAGCCAACGATGCGTCACTGATTCTGCAATATTCTGCTTACATGATTGATTCATTCGGAACGCAACCCGGCGATAGCACTGTAACCATGAGAGCTCCAGCTCCAAAAACTGCCTATGTTACAATTATTCGTGAAAAAGATCAGTTGGTATTCAAATCATTTGGTAAGCTGGTAGGATTCAATTTGTTTATCAATGCAGAACTTGATGCATTCGGAACTCCGGTAATTGCTGATAATATTAATATGTCAGCCGTAAATATTAAGGAAAATATTTACGCTGTTGGATTAGCAGCCACCAGTGCTCCTGCCGAAGGAAGTACCATCCTGACTATTCCTTTGCTTAGGGAGATTCCGGAAGAATTTGCCTTCAACCTGATTGTAAATGCAGATAAAATATCAATGGTTTCTGAAGCACAAACAGGTGTTACTTCAATCGAAGATGCCGGAATATCATTATATCCTAATCCGGTGGTTGATATGATTCATCTGAGTAATCTGGCTGTTGGTTCACGCATCTCAATCTCCGATATCAGTGGACGCGTGGTTTTGAACCAGCAGGTTGGAGCTTCTGAAGAAAAAATTGATATGAGCGCTCTTGCCAATGGCATTTATACGCTGTCGGTTCTTAGAGAAACAACGCATGCAGTGACAAAATTCATTAAAAAATAACCATAATTAAAGTTATGACATGAAATTTGAAGAGAGTGTGATGAAATATTGCACTCTCTTCTTTTTTAATGCATAAATTTTTCAAACTCACAAAAAATATGTACATTTGCACGCAATATTTTTTCATAGCATATGCGACTTTTCCTGTCGTAATTCAAAACAATTAAATACTACACCTATGTCATTTATTGCTGATAGAGTACAATTTGAAGGATTAACCTTTGATGATGTACTGTTAATTCCCGCTTATTCTGACGTCTTACCACGCAACGTAAATCTGTCAACTACTTTTTCACGTCGTATACAATTGAAAATTCCTGTGGTTTCTGCTGCCATGGACACTGTCACCGAAGCTAAAATGGCCATCGCGATAGCCCGTGAAGGTGGAATCGGGGTAATTCACAAGAATATGCCTATTCAGGAACAGGCAAAACAAGTTAAGGCTGTTAAAAGAGCTGAAAACGGAATGATTTCTAACCCGGTAACCATCCGTAAGGGTGCTACTGTGGGGGATGCCCTCAGTCTGATGGCTGAATATAAAATCGGAGGAATTCCTGTTGTTGATCAGGAGGGTATTCTTGTTGGTATTGTCACAAACCGGGATTTGAGGTTTCAGAGAGATTTATCGACCAAGATTGATAAGATAATGACCAAAGAAAACCTGATTACAACTTCACGCTCTACTGATCTAGAGGCTGCTGCTGATATTCTTCAGCAACATAAAATTGAGAAACTACCGGTAGTTGATAAAGATAATAAACTCATTGGACTGCTTACCTATAAAGATATTACGAAAGCCAAGGATAAACCGATGGCCTCGAAAGATGAGCAGGGACGTTTGAGAGTTGCTGCCGGAGTTGGGGTTACCGGTGATGTTTTTGAACGTATGGCAGCATTAGTTGAGGCTGATGTTGATGCCATTGTTATCGATACTGCTCACGGTCATTCGGCCGGTGTGTTGGAAACATTGAAAGAGGCAAAGAAAAGATATCCCAATCTTGATATCATTGTTGGAAATATTGCTACGGCTGATGCTGCAAAAGCATTGGTTGAAGCGGGTGCTGATGCTGTCAAAGTGGGTATTGGCCCGGGTTCAATTTGTACTACCAGAGTTATTGCCGGAGTGGGAGTTCCGCAATTATCGGCCATTTACGAAGTGTCGAATGCCCTTAAAGGTACAGGTGTACCTGTGATTGCTGATGGTGGTATCCGTTATTCAGGCGATATTGTGAAAGCCCTTGCTGCCGGAGCCGACACCATCATGGCAGGTTCATTGTTTGCCGGAGTAGAAGAGTCTCCGGGTGAAACTATTATCTTCAACGGAAGGAAATTTAAATCCTACCGTGGAATGGGTTCGCTGGAAGCAATGGAAAAAGGATCCAAAGACCGGTATTTTCAGGATGTGGAAGATGATATAAAAAAACTGGTACCCGAAGGAATTGCTGCGCGCGTCCCGTTTAAAGGATCTCTGTTTGAGGTCGTTTATCAAATGATCGGTGGTCTTCGTGCAGGAATGGGCTATTGTGGTGCCCATACTATTTCCGAATTACACGAAGCCAAATTTACCAGAATAACCGGTGCCGGAGTGACTGAGAGTCACCCTCATGATGTGTCGATTACCAGTGAAGCGCCAAATTACAGCAGGGGGGAATAAAAAAGCTTAAAAAAAATAATCTTTTTACAACATATTGGAATTGTATGCGTTAAAATGCTTACGTTCGCAGTTTGAATGTTAATTTTAAATTTTGTTCTATATCTTATGAAGACAAACGCTGTTGCTTTATCACTATTATTAATGTCGGGAATCGTTCTGGCAAAAGGGAAAGATCCGGTTTTGATGAATATCAACGGAAAACCGGTATTAAAATCGGAGTTTGAGTATATTTACAACAAGAACAACTCCAACAATTCTCTGGATAAAAAATCTCTTGAAGAATATGTAGATTTATTTGTAAATTTTAAGCTGAAAGTTGAAGAAGCTAAATCTCAGGGGATAGACACAACCAAATCCTTTATTAATGAATTAAAGGGATATCGCGATCAGTTAACAAAACCTTATCTTACTGATTCGAAAGCGGAAGAAGCGGTTTTGATGGAAGCCTACAACCGTCTGAAAGAAGACATTGAGGTAAGTCATATTCTGGTAAGGGTACAAGCAAACGCTTCTCCGGAAGATACGCTGAAAGCCTGGGACAAAATACAATCAGTTGCTAAACGTCTTGAAAAAGAAGATTTTGTGACTGTTGCCAAAGAAACATCCGAGGATCAATCGGTGAGCGATAACGGAGGATATGTTGGCTGGATTACCGGCTTCCGTACCGTTTATCCTTTCGAAACCATGGCGTTTAATACGCCGGTTGGAACTGTTTCTAAACCGGTACGAACCAACTTCGGATACCATATTCTGAAAGTTCACGACAGAAGAAATTCTCCGGGAGAGATTTTAGTGGCTCATATTATGAAGTTTACACAACAGGGAAATGATTCGCTGAATGCTATTGCCAAAACTCAGATTGATTCTCTTTATCAATTGGTTAAGAATGGTGATGATTTTGGAAAAGTAGCTGCAGCAAATTCCGAAGACAGAGGTACTGCCGCCAAAAACGGTGAACTTCCCTGGTTTGGAACGGGCAGAATGGTAGCTGAATTTGAAAAAGCAGCCTATGCACTTAAGAATGTCGGAGATATTAGTGAACCGGTTCAATCTGCTTACGGATGGCATATCATCAAATTGCTTGATACAAAACCACTTGCATCGTATGAAAGCAAAAAAGCAGATATCGAACGTCAGGTGAAACGCGACGACAGGGCAAATAAAGGACAGAAAGCATTTGTTGAAAATCTGAAAAAAGAATATAAGCTGAAGCCGGTGAAAGGTACTCAAACAGAAGATTTTATTAAGCTGCTTGAAAATAAATCACTTACTGATTCATCATTTGTTGCCGATGCTGCAAAGCTGAATAAACCAATGTTCAAATTTGCAAAAAAAACACTCACTCAGGCTGATTTTTACAATTATCTTGTTAAAAATTCATCCACTGAAAAAAGTGCTGCAGCCGATATTATCAATGAAAAATTACCGGCTTTTATTGAAGATCAGTTGTTGAGCTATGAAAACTCTCAGCTTGAAAACAAACATGAAGATTTCCGATTGCTCATGAATGAATATCATGATGGTATTTTATTGTTTGAAGTGAGCAACAATGAAGTCTGGGAAAAAGCATCGAAGGACACTGCCGGTTTAGCCGCTTACTTTAAAAAGAACAAAGAAAAATACAATTGGGATAAACCTCATTTTAAAGGACGTATTATCCAGTGTAAAAATGAAAAAACGTATACTGCGGCGCAGAAAATTGTGAATACACAACCAAAAGATTCTGTTGAAAAATACCTGAGACAATTGAACGATAGTGTAGTGAATATCAAAATTGAAAAAGGCCTGTTCGTTCAGGGAGATAATAAGTTTGTCGATCAGTATGTTTTCAAAACAACGGTTGAAGCTGAGAAAGATGCTGCTTATCCTTATGTTCTTGTACCGGGAGTGTTACTGAAAGAATCACCCGAAGATTATACCGATGTTCGGGGGTTAGTGACAGCCGATTATCAGGAGTATCTTGAAAAAGTATGGATTGAATCATTACGTGCTAAATATCCGGTTAAGATAAATGAAAAAGTGCTGAAAACAGTACAAAAAAATTAAGAGAGAATATCTTACATGCAAATGCTTAAGCATCTTTTCATGATGCTGATCTTTGGAACATTAATATCCTGTAATAGCAGCTCCGTGGATCAGGAACGGGTTCCATTGCTGGAAGTCGAGGGGAAATTTTTGTACCTCGATCAGGTTCAGGATATCATTCCCCCTCAGGTCAGCGAAGCCGATAGCATTCAGATTGCCGACAGTTACATCCGTAAATGGGTTACGGATGTGTTGTTGTATGAAAATGCTAAACGTAATATCGTTAATAAAGAAGAAATCGATAGATTGCTTGATGATTACAAAAAATCACTGACAATCCATCAATATCAACAGAAACTGATTCAGCAAAGACTTCCTGAAGAACCGTCAGAAGAGGAGATGAAGAAGTTTTATGAGGATTTCAGTTCTCAGTTTACCCTCAAAGAAAATCTTCTGAAGGGTATTCTTTTAGTTGTACCGGTAGGTGCTCCGGATATGGGAAATGTTCGTCGATGGGTGCAATCGGGCGATAACAAATCGCTCGAAAAGATTGAGAAGTATAGTTTGCAGCATGGTCTGAGTTATGATTATTTTGCCGACAGGTGGATGCCTTTCAACGAAATATTGAGAAAAATGCCGTTGCAGATTGAAAACCAATCAGATTTTCTTTCTTCACATAAATTTTATGAAGTTTCTGACACCCTCAAACATTATATGCTCAGCATCGAAGCGATAAAGAGAATAGGGGAAACAGAGCCTTATGAAACTGCAAAAGAAAAAATCTCCAATATTATCCTGAATAAACTGAAATCGGAGTTTATCATGAATTTTGAGAATGAATTGTACAAGGATGCAATTCAGGATGGAACAGTTACTTTTTTCAATAAATAATATATAGCCAATTAATTCTCCCGACTAATCATTACATCATGTACGCCAAGTTTATATTTTTTTCTTTTTCTCTTTTTATCAGTACTTTATTGATAAATATTTCTGCTCAAACCAACATCATTGATGAAGTAATATGGGTGGTAGGTGATGAATCCATTTTGAAATCTGAAGTCGAAGAGCAAAGAATCAGGGCTCAGTATGAAGGTACGCCCATTAATGGTGATCCTTATTGTGTTATTCCGGAACAGATTGCTATTCAGAAACTATATCTGCATCAGGCACAACTCGACAGTATTGAAGTGAACGAAGGGTCGGTGATGAATCAGGTGGAAATGCGAATGAACTATTTTATTTCCCAGATAGGATCAAAGGAAAAGCTGGAAGAGTATTTCGGAAAAAACACCCTCGCATTGCGCGAGGATATGCGTCAGATGGTAAGAGACCAGATGATCATTCAGCAGATGCAACAAAAACTGGTTGAAAATATCAAATCAACTCCCGCCGAAGTGAGACGCTTTTATAATAACCTGCCAAAGGATAGTATTCCAACGGTTCCGGCACAGGTAGAACTTCAGATTATCAGTTTTCAGCCGCCTGTACCTAAAGAAGAAATTGACGCAATCAAGGATAGATTAAGAGAGTTCTCAGAACGCGTAAATAGTGGAAGTACAGAATTCTCGGTTTTAGCGCGACTTTATTCGGAAGATACCGAAAGTGCTAAACGTGGAGGGGAACTGGGTTTCATGGGCAAAGGACAACTGGTTCCTGAATTTGCCAATGTGGCATTCAACCTGACTGATCCAAAAAGAGTATCGCGCGTTGTTGAAAGTGAATTCGGCTTTCATATCATTCAGTTGATAGAGAAAAGGGGAGACCGCATCAATTGCCGGCATATTCTTATGAAACCAAAAATCTCCCTTGTTGATAAGCAAAAGGCTATTCATACACTCGATTCGGTGACAAACCTGATTCGTGGCGATAAAATGACATTTGAACAAGGCGTTATGTATTTCTCTCAGGATAAAAACACTGCGATGAATGCCGGGTTGATGCTTAATCAGCGTTCCGGAACATCCAAGTTTGAATATCAGGATTTACCTCAGGAGGTTGCAAAAGTGGTATACGGAATGAATGTTTCGGAAATATCAAAGCCGTTCACGATGATAGATCCAACGTCCAATAAGGAAGTGGTAGCAGTTGTGAAAGTTAAGTCTAAAGTAGAAAACCATCAGGCTAACTTAATAGACGATTATCAGTTGCTGAAGAATTTCTATGAAGAAACAGAAAAGAATAATTTTCTGAAATCATGGATAGCAAAGAAACAAAAGGAAACTTATATCAGCATTGATCCTGCATGGCAAAACTGTAAATTTCAATATCCTGGTTGGGTTAAAGAATAATGGTGTTTACGCAAAAATATCACGGATCAAGAGGGATAATTATTTGCTCTTTATTGTGCCTGATGATTGTTGGTTCTCAGGCACAAATTCAACACAAACAGTTACGTCAGGAAATTCTTGAGAGCCAGAAAGCTCCGCAGAAAACGCCTGATAAAAAGAAAAAAACATCGCGTCAGACTCAAAAGGTCAAACCTTTAGCTGTTCCACCACCGCTGGCGCCTATCAGAACACCCTTCGACCAAAAGAATGCAAGGATTATCTATATGGAAAATGCTGATCTTATTTCCTTTGATCAGCTTGCGATGCCTGATGTTCAGATACTAAAGGGAAGAGTAAGATTCAGACACGATGATGCCACCCTTACCTGCGACAGTGCCTATTTTAATCAACAATCGAACTCACTCGATGCTTTCAGTAATGTAAAGATTGTACAGGGCGATACGCTTTTTGTGTATGGAAACCGCCTTTATTACGACGGAAATACTAAACTGGCCCGGTTAAGAGGTAAAGTGCGCCTTTTAAACAGCACCACCACGCTGACCACCGATAGCTTAAATTATGACCGCACAACACAACTTGCTTATTATTTCACAGGCGGTAAAATCGTTGATGCGGAGAATACGCTGACTTCCGTGTGGGGACAGTATTCGACCGCTACAGAGGATGCCTTGTTTAAAGATAAGGTCAGGATGGTCAATAAGAATTTTACCATGGATGCCGATACCCTGAAGTATAATACAAAAACGAACATAGCCAATCTGGTGGGTGAAACTCATATCGTTTACCATGATGAAACCGATATTTATACCAATAAAGGATGGTATAATACCAGGTCAGAAAGGTCTATGTTACTCAATCGTTCTTTCTTAATCAATAAAGAAGGAAGATCGATCACCGGTGATACCATCTTTTATGATAAAGCTACAAAATACGGTGAAATATTTGGAAAGGCCATCCTGAATGATACGGTTCAGAAGTCGACGCTATATGGTAATTATGTCTATTACAACGAAGACAAGGAGCTGGGTATCGCAACCGATTCAGCATTGCTGGTCGACTGGTCAGATGAGAAAAAGCACATGTATATTCACGCGGATACACTTCAAACGCTGAAAGATTCAATATTCAACGAAGCCAAAGCATGGCGTAATGTTCGGCTTTACAGAGAAGATATTCAGGGAATTTCTGATTCGCTTATGTATTCCTCAAGAGATTCAGTGATTAACCTGTTGAATCAACCGGTGCTATGGCAGGAAAATCAACAATTCTCGAGTGATAAAATTCAGGTCTTTACCAGGAATAAAGAGGTTGAAAGGGTTCATATGCAGCAGGCAGCGATGAGCGCTGAAAAAATTGATTCTGTCTATTATAATCAATTATCTGGAAAAGACATTATTGCACATGTCGATAGTGGTCAGGTCAGGCGGGTGGAAGTGAATGGAAATGCCGAAACGATATATTTTGTACGCGAAGATACCGACTCAACACTTATTGGAGTTAACAGAACTGAAAGCAGCTTCGTGGTGATACATTTCCTCGATAAGAAAATTGACAGAATAATCCTTACTCCTTCATCAAGCGGTATTTTCTATCCGATAGAGAAGGTTTCCGACGATAAAATATTTTTATCTGGTTTCTTTTGGTTATCAGCGCAACGTCCACTTTCGAAAGAGGACGTATTCCTCAAATTTCCGGAAGGACAAAGGATTAAATTTTCTGCAGGAAACGCGGCATCTTCCGGGGAGTCAGCATCGAAAGATCTTACAGGTAACGGGGATAAGAAGTTCAAGTCACCTTCATCAATCAGGTAATAGGCTAAACTGATTTTCTTCCGGAACTGAATCTACTCTCTTTTTTGTTGATAATGAGCGTCGAAGGGATGTTTTCTAATTTACTGCTGTCATTCTCTATCAAATCGTTCCAACACTGGTAGCTGATTAGCATCAGACTGTATTTTGATAAGTTCGGACTTCCGTTTTTTGTGCCTTTGATGATTTTTACTGAGTCGGGATGGCTGTTTATCAGTTCTTTATAGGAATCTATGAAATTCTGATCTTCGTTCAGTAACCTGTTGTCATCCCAAAAGCTTATTTGTATGCTGGAGTTGTTTTTTAATAAGCGGTGAGCATATCTGACCAGAAAATCATCTGTTTTTTCACGTAAAACGACCATAGCGGTGGAAATTCCTGCAAAATTCCGGTTAACAAATATCCCGACACTACACCGGCTTTGTTCTACAAAATATTTTGTTTTGTCTTTAATCAGGCTTCCCGGGTAGAATATCTCTTGCGATTTATTTACTCTCTCAATTAATTTGTTCACCCATACAGATGATCTGAAGAAGGATTTATCTTTTACAAAAGAGATACCTGATAAAGAGACACCTGCTCCTACAAGCAGAAAATCGTAGTTCTCATAATTGACGGTTTTCACCACGCCTGCCTCAATATTGTCGGTAACTTTGTAGTCATTTTCAATGGGGATGTTAAGTTTTTGTGCTTCCTCATTAATCCCTTTAAAGCTCTCACGGGCAAATTCTTCTCCATACAAAGGATTCATATCCGATCCGGGAGTAATATGAAGTGCTGTTAC
>JAYFPP010000130.1:0-1911 GCA_034927635.1 Paludibacter sp. | reverse complement strand
CCATCCGTTTTTCGAAGGATTAGGATAGATGCGCATGGCGAGATCTCCATTTTCGTAGTTGACATCCAGTCCGGTATCGTCCTTAGGAATAAAGACCGCTTCGATGCTGAGATTCTTATCGATCACTAACTGAAGGATATTTTCGGTCCCCTGCAATGCACCATTGATCATCCAGCCTTTGAAAACGAATTTTTCACCGGGCAATGCAGTGAGGTGAAGGGTTGTACCCAAATCATATATACCATTACTGTTACCGGTCACGGCTCCGCGTAGCACATCGTACAGTATGTTTACATTGCATTTTACTTTTTCAAAATTGGCAGTCAGCGTTTTATTTTCAGTAGGAACATAATTTAAGGTTGTTTCTCCTGAAATAATTTTACCGGTTTCCGACCAGTTTTTGAAAGTAAATCCTGATTTGGGCGTTGCGGTAAATTTCATCATCGTACCATAGGCAAATTCGGTCGTAGTGGGACTTACCGTTCCGCTTCCTTCGGGTACCACCGCAGTATGAATCACCACAAAGTCATCGAGGAACTGAATCCAGCTAACTGTTTTCCCAAACTCACCGGGATAACCTTCGAGGTCAAGTATACCACGCGTCTGCACTGTAAGCACATAATAACCGCTACCGGTGGTTACACTGCTTAAGTCGAGTTCAAATTCCCGATCGGTAAGCTGAACCATCGTCACCTGACTCAGATCACAGGCAACACCTTGTCGGTTCAACTGCAGATCAGCCGTTGTAAACGATTCGGGATCAACCGGCACATTGAATAGTACTCTTATTTTATTGATGGACGAGTCGGATACTTCAACAGGTGCACCGGTAAAGCTGACCACCGCAGGAGCATTCTCACGTTTTGTTTCGAAAGTCAGGAGGTAAGTTTCCGTTTGGTTCAGCACTTCATCCGCAAAATGTATTTTGAATTCATTCAACGGATCTTTTCCATCGCGCAAAGTACGATCGGTCTGCCAAACATTTCGGGCAGGCAGGGTAACATTATCTCTTTCACGGAGAACAGTCAGCAGGTTGAGTTTTCCATTCCCGGGATCGTTCAGCAATGCATAATTCCATCCGGTTTTTAGTGGCGCAACTGTCAACCGGTACTTCGTGTCGCTAACCCTGACAAGTCCGGTAATGGCATTCGTCGCTACTTCAGCTTGAGTACCATCCGACAGGTAAAGCATGTCAGGAAAATCATAGCTGTCGACCACATCGTTGGATAAGAATCCACGGAGCATAACATCACTTTTCTGAACATCAATACTCTTTATCAGCTCATGAATATCCACATCGCTTACCAGACTCAAATCGGGATTTCCAAAGCTGGTTACATGGGTATAGCTCACGTCGTATTCCACGAAGTGCCCTAAAAGCGAACTGCGCAGATACCATTGTCCGTAAGCCGATTGTCCTGCCGGGATATTGCCAAAGTCGATGTTGGTAATGCCCATATTCTTTTCAGCACCGTTCAGACTCGAACCGGTGATTTCGAAGGTAATGAGCAGTCCTTTCTCATTCTCAACAATTTCCGGTTGTTTGGAAGCTATCTTCACATTGGTAGCTTCACCGGCACCTTTATTATTGATAAGCAGTGAGAATTCGGCATCTTCCGATGGTTCCACTATCTCTTTGGTCAACGGATCATCGCCCAACACATCCCTTTGCATGAAATAGCTCAGATAGAGGTCCGGCGAAGGTTTAACCGTCAACGTAACCGGGAACAATTCCCGTGTGACCATCGTACCGGTAAACGGATCTTTGTACGACAAAGAACCTCCGAATGAATAATCCTTCGGCACCTCGGGAGCGGCATTTTTAGTCGGGATAAAGAGAATAACAGCCGTTCCGGTTTCCTGAGCGTTCAGGGTACCTGTTCCATTTATTTCAGTCAACTTGTCAAGACT
>JAYFPP010000184.1:0-27836 GCA_034927635.1 Paludibacter sp. | reverse complement strand
AGTGGTGCTGCAACAGTACGTATCCGCGGTATCGGTACCCTCAACAGTAACGACCCGCTGTATATCATTGATGGCGTACCTACAAAAAGCGGGATGCACGAACTGAATTCAGCCGACATTGAAAGCATTCAGGTGTTGAGAGATGCCTCGGCAGCAAGTATTTATGGTTCCCGTGCGGGAAACGGCGTTATCATCATCACAACAAAACAAGGTAAGCAAGGTAAACCAAAGGTGAATTTTGACAGTTATGTCTCCACTTCACGATACGGCCAGGTGATCGACATGCTGAACACTAAGCAGTTTGGTCAGGCGCAATGGCAGGCAATGATCAACAGCGGTATTAATCCCAATACAAATCAGATTGGCTACATGTACGATTACAGTTATAATGATGAGGGAAATGCTGTCCTGAATGGAATAAAAGTGCCGAAATTTATTGATGCAAGAGATGGCTCAAATACCATGCTGGCATCCGACACCGACTGGTTTGATGCAATAACCCGTCCGGGATTTGCCCAGTCGTATAACTTATCGGTTAGCAATGGCACCGATAAATCGAATAGTTTCTTTTCGCTGAGTTATTACGATAATCAGGGTACGATTAAGGAAACCTATTTCAACCGTATCTCCGCACGTATGAACAGTTCCTATAAAATACTGGATGATTTGGTTACTGTTGGCGAGAACTTTACGCTCAATCATACTTCTGAAGTTCAGGCACCGGGTGGAGTTCTCGATTTATCTATCTTATCGTTACCGATTATGCCTGTTAATAAGACTGACGGCGACTGGGGAAGTGTTACTTCGGGAATGCGCGACAGGGATAATCCCGCACGTATCCTGGATGCCAATAAAAACAATCCATACAGCTACTGGAGGGCTTTTGGGAATGTTTATGTTGATATTCAACCGATAAAGAATCTACGTTTCAGAAGTAATTTTGGTATTGATTATGCCAACTATTATCAGCGTTTACTAACCCTGAGTTTTACCGGTCGCCTGGGCTCTGATCTCACATCGGCTAAAATTGTTCAGAGTCAGTCGATGAAATGGAATTGGGCCAACACAGCTACTTACGATCTTAAGTTCGATAACCATCAGCTTAATTTACTTGCCGGGGTGGAAATGAATAAACAAAACGACATCAATTTCTCTACCGAAAGAAGAACATATGAACTGGAAGATCCTGAATATATGTGGCCTTCAGCCGGTGTTGGTGAAATGTTTTCAACCGGAAGTTCTACGGGTTATGCACTGATTTCCATGTTTGGAAAAGCTGATTATATCTATTTGGATAAGTACCTGGCTTCTTTTACAATACGCAGAGATGGTTCATCACGTTTTGGCAGCACTAACCGCTATGCCACATTCCCCGCTTTTTCTGCCGGCTGGCGTATAAGTCAGGAAGACTTTATGGAAGGTACGCAGGATATTGTTTCCGACCTGAAGTTACGTGCCGGCTGGGGACAAACAGGTAATCAGGAAATTGATAACTATGCTAACCGTACCCTGATCATTGCCAACTATATTGGTGAAACGGGAGCGGGAGTAAATACCGGTACTGCCTATGATATCACAGGTGATGATTCAGGCATGTTGCCATCAGGCTATCAACTGATACAAAGGGCCAACGACGAAATAAAATGGGAAACAACCACCCAAACCAACATTGGTCTTGATTACGGTTTTTTTGATCATCGACTGTACGGAAGTCTGGAATGGTATTTCAAAAATACCGAAGATATATTGGTCAAACCACCTTATCTGGGAGCCATCGGCGAAGGTGGGGATCACTGGGTAAACGGTGCTTCAATGGAAAACAGAGGAATTGAGTTCTCAGTAGGATACAGAGGCAAAACTTCATTCGGACTATCGTATGATTTGGTTGGAAATATCTCGGGATACAGCAATAAAATCACCAAACTGCCTGAAAGCGTGGTAAATAATTATGGTGGTAACGGTACCACCGACAATATCCTTGGCAAACCCATCAATTCCTACTATGGTTATGTGGCTGATGGTTTGTTTCAGTCGCAGGATGAAGTCGATGCCCATGCAACACAAACCGGAAAAGGTATTGGACGAATCCGTTACAAAGACATCGTTGAAGATAATGTAATTGATGAAAAGGACAGAACCTGGCTGGGAAATCCTCATCCCGATTTTGAATATGGACTTAATATCGTTCTCGAGTGGAAAGGTGTAGATCTTACAGCATTCTTTCAGGGTATCGTAGGCAATGAAATCAACAACTCGGTAAAACGCTTTACAGATTTTTGGGCTGTTGACGAATTAGGCTCGAACAAGGGAACCCGATTACTCAATGCCTGGAGTCCTGACAATACAGGTTCTGATATACCTGCTCTCTCGTTCAGCGATTTAAACAACGAAAAAAGATTTTCATCCTATTATATTGAATCAGGTTCCTACCTGAAATTGCGTAATCTTCAGATAGGTTATACTGTACCTAAAGATATTACACAAAAATTTAAAATTGATAAAGCCCGTTTTTATGTAAGTGGACAAAATCTGATGACATTGAAAAGTAGTAAATTCACAGGTCTTGATCCCGAAAATCCTAATTTAGGTTATCCTATTTCAACAACGTATACCATCGGGTTAAACTTAGGATTTTAATTCCACCTTAAATAATGCAGAACAATATGAAAACGTTAAAAACAACATTTATAGCTCTTACTATCGCTTTAAGCTTTCAGTCGTGTCAGGATTTTCTGGATGTGCCGGCTTACGGGATTCTTACCGAAGACAATCTTACGGGAGTGAAACAGATTGAAAATGAAGTTATCTCAGCATATGCCGCTATCGGCAATGATGAAATTAACAGACCCCTGAGTTTGTGGAATTATGGCAATGTTCGCTCGGACGATGCATATAAAGGTGGTAATGATCAGAATGACGGTGATTTTCTTCATTTCCTGGAAATATCATCACCTTCTATAGGAAATGAAACATGGTATACCGATGTGTTCTGGTACCGGAATTACGTGGCCATTTCGCGCGCTAATTTTGCGTTGAAGCTGCTCAATAAGATAAGTGAGGAAGAAATGCCGAATAAAAAAGCTCGCATCGCTGAAATGCGCTTCCTGCGCGGACATATGCACTTTATTCAGAAAATCATCTTCAAAATGGTGCCTTTTATCGACGAAACAAAATCGCCCGAAGGCATTGCCGAAGTATCGAATGTAGCGCTGACCAACGATGAACTCTGGCAGAAAATTGCCGATGACTTTCAATACGCATACGAGAATTTACCAGAGAAACAGTCGGATGTTGCCCGTGCCAATAAATATGCCGCAGCAGCTTATCTTGCAAAAGTGTATTTATATAAAGCATACCGTCAGGATGAAATGCATAATGTCATTGCAATAGATGCCGCCGATATGCAACAGGTGATCGATTTAACAGCTTTTATAATGACTTCGCCCTATCGTCTGGAAAATGATTTCGCCTATAATTTTCTTCCGGGCAGCTACGAAAACGGACCAGAGGCATTGTTTTCAGTACAATATTCACATGACGACGGAACTACTTACGGACGTTTGAATATGGGAAATGCCTTGACAACACCCACACCCGGAGGTGATTTCAATAAGCCGAGTCAGGATTTGGTCAATGCCTTTAAGACAAATAACGGACTGCCCATGTTCGATAATTATAGTACAGCCAATTACGATGAAAATACAAATAAAGTGGATCCCCGTTTATTTCATACAGTTGCTATTCCCGGAAAACCCTATAAATATACCAATGTAAATTACGAGATGAATCAGTCACGTAACCCGGGTATGTACGGCTATTATTCATCATTAAAGGAAAATGTAGATCCGGCAAGTGAATATTATGTAAAAACCGGTCCGTGGAATGCCAACTCTAAAAACAATATTATCCTCCGCTATTCCGATGTTCTGCTGATGCGTGCTGAAGCATTGATTGAAACAGGAAGCTATTTAGCTGCCCTGCCACTTATCAATCAGGTACGAAACCGTGCAAAAGTAAGCACCGGACTCATAGGATTTGCTTCAAATCTGGATATCAGGCCTTACATCGACGGAATAAACTGTACATGGGATGAGAATTATGCACGGAAGGCACTTCGCTGGGAACGTCGTTTGGAATTTGCCATGGAAGGAAGCCGTTTCTTCGATTTGGTTCGATGGGGAATTGCTGATTCGGTCATGAATAATTATTACCTTAATGAGGCTCCGGCTCACAGTTATTATCAGGGAGCACAATTCACGAAAAATAAAAACGAATATGTGCCGGTTCCTATCCAGCAAATCAATTTCAGTAAAGGTATCTATCAACAGAATTACGGATTTTAAATATCAATATACAATGAAAAAAATAATTTATAAAATACTGCTCGTACTTTTTCCTGTCATTGTTTTATCATCATGCAACGACGAAATCAGGGAAGTACTTGATACAGCCGGCGATGTAGATATTCATTCATTCAGTATCAACGGAGTAGAAGGTACCATTAATGCTGAAAATTCAACCATCACGGTGATTTTACCTTCGGGCTCTGCGCTGACAAACCTCACGCCACAAATTACCGTAGCTGAAGGTGCAGTAGTTACTCCCGGCAATGGTGAAGCGGTGGATTTTGTTGACCAGAGAGGAAATCCGTTGATTGTTGCTTTTCTTGTAACTAATAAGGACCTTTATCAGAAATACAATGTAACAGTGGATGTTGCCAGAGCTAAAATCACCAAATTCAAAATAGGTTCGGTTGAAGGCGATATCGATGAACCCAATAAAAAGGTGACAATTTATCTTCCGGTAACAACTGATGTTACAGCCCTGATTCCTGTTGTTGAATATACGGAAGGTGCTACCTTGTCACCAGTATCGGGAATGTCGGTTGACTTTACCAATCCTGTTGATTTTACACTTAATTATCTGGGTTCGGTATTCACCTATCAGGTAACGGTTATATTGGGTGAAAAGCCAAAACCCATACTCACAGTTTACGATGGTGAAACTGTATCGCCTACATGGGGTTCACTGGCCGGTAGTGTCAACAATGGTTATGCGAACCCTGTCACCACAGGCATCAACAGTACTCCCAACTGTATTTCTATCATGAGGAATAAAGAAGAATCCGATGACGGCGGTCGTCCATGGTCGGGTGGTGCCTTATGGAATGATCATAAAGTCAATATCGACCCTGCTCAATATAGTAAATTTACCCTTATGGTACTGAAAAATGTTGCGGGTGATGTTCAGGTGGAAATACAATCGAACGGAGAACAGAACAAAGACTGGTTAAAAGCAGCGTATTCGGCTGATGCTTTGGGTCAGTGGCAGGAGCTTACCTTTATCATTCCCGCAAGTCGTACGGCAATTATTAATAATATTTTAGTTGCGCCACACGTGCAGGATGCCAAAAATGATCCGAATTTCAGTTCGCATATGATGTATTGGGATCAACTGAAAGCACATCCCAAACAATAATAAAGGAGACCTTTAAAAATAATTATTACGGTATGAAACGAAAATTATTATTACTTCCGGCCTTGTTGCTGTTATTATCATGCACAGGCTGTGATGGTGAAAATAACCCTGATAATCCTGATAATCCGACCATCGACACAACAACTGTTTGTCGTACTGTACAGGAAACAGGTGGCTATGCCACACTATATAAGCCACAAATGGGATATGTAGGCGACCCGATGCCCTATTATAATGCAGCCGATAACTCTTTTTACCTGTTTTTCCTTCAGGACTGGAGAAACGGCGCTCCTACAGATCATCCTGTATACAGCACAAAGACAGCTGATTATGCCACTTTTCAGGGATTTTCGGAAGCCATACCCTGCGGAGACTCCAACTCACAGGAACAGTTACTGGGGACAGGCAGCTTTATAAAAGATGCTGGTGGGAAATTGTACGGTTTTTACACCGGTCATAACAGTAACCTGTTTCCTGCTGAAAAGGTGATGCTGGCAACTTCCACCGACATGCGGACATTCACCAAAGTTCCGGGTTTCACTTTCGAAGCTCCCGATGGTTATGATAAAAATAATTTCAGAGATCCGGGAGTCTATTATGATCCTACCCGTTCGTGCTACGTAATGCTGGTGACAACTTTACAAAACGGAAAAGGTATTTTGGCACGCTATACTTCCACCGATTTAAGAAACTGGACATTAATAACTCCGCTTACTGACTTCGAATCAGATGCTGCCATTCTCGAATGTCCCGATATTTTCAAAATGGGTGATAAATGGTACCTGGTGTTTTCACGTATCAACAGGGATGAACACCGCAAAACATTCTATCAGATTGCCGATAGTCCCGATGGACCGTGGCGACGCTGCGCTGATGCTTCGGGACATCACGAAACATTCGACGGATTGTATCTGTATGCGGCTAAAACTGCCGGCGACGGGACCAAAAGATATTTGTCGGGATGGTGTTCCACAGGACAGCAGGTAAACGCTAAAAACGAACTGGACTGGGGTGGAAGTCTGATTACTCACCAACTGGTGCAGCAGCCCAACGGTCGTCTGTATCCGGTTATTCCTGATGCAGTGGATCAAAAGTTCAGCAAGCAGGTGAATTATGCAAAGATCAAATCAAAAGGGAGTGCGACCGGCGACAATGGCGCATATACCATTGCATATCAGTCGGGAAGAAGTTATGCCATGTTTAATCGCAACAATTACCCTGTGAAAATTTCAATGAAAATTGATGCATCGGAATCTGATAAATTCGGTTTCTCATTTGGTGCCTGTGATAATTTATCCGAAATATATTCTGTCTCGTTTGACCTGACAACGGCAAACCGCTGGTCGGTACCGGCGCTCTTTATGCATCGCGAAACCAATTATGTTACCGGTTCATATACCAAAGAGTTGAACTTCAATCCGCTCATTGTTCCTGCAGATAAGATATTCAATGTGAAAATCATTATAGAGAAATCGGTATGCGTCATCTATATCAATAATAATGTGGCATTTACCAACCGTATCTATAAAATGGATCAGAATCCCTGGACAATTTTTGCCGATAATGGAAATATAAAGGTATCGGACCTTAAAATCAATAAAATTCCTTAGTTTATATAAATGTTAATAAAAGCTTTTTGAAAAAATAAATGAAAAATCAACAATTTAAAAATTAAAGTTATGAAAAGATCAATTTTACTTTTAGTTGCGAATATGTTTATTGTAACCCTGTTTGCACAACAGGTCATCAGTAATGGAGAAGATACAGGAACAGGTTGGTGGCCTGCAGGTTCGGCAGGGGCAGTAGATACCTGGGATAATCCCCTGAAAGATGACGTCAATGGCACTAATAAGGCCATGACTGTATGGATAAATAATGGTGATGCCGATTATACCGGTGGTGGTATCGGTGGACTTAGTATTGATGTGAGCCCTTACAACACAATATCAGTAATGATATTCAAGCAAATTGCCGGAACTGTAAGACTGGAATTACAAAATGGTACATCCAATTTCTTTGTTACAGCAAATTATACTTCTCCGGGAGCATGGCAGAATTTAAAGTTTCTGATTCCTGCCGGTGTTGGTACATTAACCACCCTGCTTGTGGCACCTCATTTTGAGAACTATGTAACGAATCCTATACCTGACGGAGAAGCACACCGCATGTGGTGGGATCAGGTCGTTGCATATAATGATACAACAACCGGTATCTCCAATGTTTTTGATTCAAAGAGACAAAATATTGTCAAAACAGAGATTTACTCTTTGAACGGTGTGTTGATTGAGCAGTTGGGAGCTAATGAGGAAATTCCATATACCAGATTATCAAGAGGTGTTTTTCTTGTTAAGTGTACCGATAATAATGGGAATACTTCTGTTTCAAAGGTTTCGGTGGTGTTTTAAATATCTGAGCCTGCAAGGATTATTTTTTAACCACAAAAGGCACAACTTGTCCCGGTTTATCGGGACAAGAAATAGTCAGGGATCACATAAGTTATATAATGATTCAATAAAAATATTTTCATGAAAAAATGCACCCTCATAATTGTCCTGTTGGCTTTGCTTGTTAATTCGGCATGTAACTCCCCGGGAGCAAAAAATAATGCTAAAGAAATTAAATACGAAATTAGTTCTTCGTACATATTGATTCCTGTGGAAGACAAAGCTGCGGAAGTGAAATTGACTATTGATTTTCCGGGATCAACCGAAGTGGAAAATTATTGGATTCGTTTGGCTCAGAACCGCACAGACTATTGGGTGAAACTTTTCGTGGAGAAATATAAAGGCAAGACCATTAGTATTCGATTTGAAAATCCGGGAAATTCATCTTTTGGCATCAACAACATCAAACAATCCGATAAATTCGAATTCGAATACGACGAAACTTTCCGGCCGGCTTTTCACTTTTCGCCGGAATACGGATGGATGAACGACCCGAATGGTATGGTGTATCTTGATGGAGAATACCACTTGTTTTTTCAGTACAACCCTTACGGAACGCGCTGGCAGAACATGCACTGGGGACATGCAGTAAGTACCGACATGGTTTCGTGGACATATTTGCCTACGCCGCTGGCTCCTGATACACTGGGTGCCATTTTCTCGGGAAGCGCGGTGATTGATGTGAACAATACTGCGGGTTTTGGCAGGAATGCGATGATTGCTATTTATACCAGCGCCGGAGAAAAACAAACGCAGTCGATTGCCTACTCAACGGATAAAGGTCGCACTTTTACCAAATACGAAGGCAACCCCGTGATTGCTAACCCGGGAATCGCGGATTTCCGCGATCCGAAAGTCAGATGGCATGAGGAAACGCAACAGTGGATCATGACGCTTGCGACCAAACAAACTGTTACCTTTTACGGCTCACAGAATTTGAAAAAATGGAATATGTTGAGCACGTTCGGTGATGGTATAGGTTCGCATGCGGGTGTTTGGGAATGTCCCGATTTGTTTCCGCTGACCTACGAGGGTGCCACAAAGTGGGTGCTGTTGGTGAGTATCAATCCGGGTGGACCGAATCACGGTTCGGCAACGCAGTATTTTGTCGGCGATTTCGACGGGAAAAATTTTGTGGCCGATGTGCTGCCTTATCCTTTGTGGCTTGACTACGGCAGGGATAATTATGCGGGTGTTACCTGGAGTAATATCCCCAAATCCGACGGAAGAACCATTCTGATGGGGTGGATGAGCAACTGGGATTATGCCAACGATGTGCCCACGCATTATTTTCGCAGTGCGATGACCATCCCGCGGGAACTTGCCCTGCTGCATAACGGCAGACATCTGCAACTGACAAATTTCCCTGTAAATGAGCTGACAAAACTTCGTGGTAAAGTAAAAAATATTCCTGATCAGGAAATTCAAAAGAAAATTGTTTTCGATAATATCCTCACCGGTAATAAAGGAATTTTCGAAATTGAAATGACACTGAAACCAAATAGTGCCAGAGTTTTCGGATTTAGTCTATCAAACAAAGAAGGTGAATCAGTCAGATACGTCTTTGATTTAAAACAAAACAGCCTGATGGTTGACCGACAAAAATCGGGCTTGACGGATTTTAACCCTAATTTCGCTTCTGTGGCTTTTGCTCCGATTAACCGAAAAAATAGTTATCAGGTAAAGTTGCTGGTCGACAGAGCTTCCTCCGAAATATTTATCAATGGAGGTGAAGCAGTACTCACCAATATCCATTTCCCTGCGTCGTGGTATAATATATTGACCTTTTTTACCAAAGATAATGTCTGGAAAGCCGAGAGTATCAGCATCTATGAATTGAAATAGTGGCTTATAGGTTTAAAGGGTTAATGTTTTAATATTTTCCTTTTGTGATTCCTAAGTCTTTCTTTTGTGCCTTTTGTGGTTAAAAAAAACGCCAACAATACTTAGTGTAATAAAATAAATAATAATAACATGAATAACAGATATTTATATTGGATAACCTTTGTCGCCATTAATGGCGGTTTACTATTCGGATTAAACATGGCAGGAATTGCCGGAGCCACCGATATGATCAAGGGGGAGTTTTCGCTCACCGACAGCGGTCTGGGAACGGTGGCCGCCCTTTTAACCATAGGGTGTTTAATCGGAGCGCTATTTACGGGGAATTTTACCGAAAAATACGGTAGAAAAAATGTGATGATTTTTACGGCAGTTGTCTATATAATTTCTGCTTTAGGATCTGCACTGTCTACATCATCAGTTATGCTGACCGTTTTCCGTGTACTTTCGGGATTAGCTGTGGGCGCTACTTCTGTTGTGGGCCCCATGTACATCTCCGAAATCTCACCGGCTCACCGGAGGGGTACCCTTGTTTCCATGAACCAGTTTGCCATTACTATCGGTATTGTGGTGGCCTATGTCATCGATTATCTGGTAATGGATATGGGTGACGACAGCTGGCGGTACATGCTGGTGATTCCGGCACTGTTCGGTGTTATCTACCTGATTCTGTTGTTGACATCCTTTCCAAAGAGTCCGCGTTGGTTGTTGTCAAAACATCGCAGAGAGGAAGCTGTCGCTGTGCTGGAGAAAATCGGTGGAAAAGCTTTGATTGAAAAAGAACTGCCTGAAATGGAACAGTCGGTGCTGGCTGAACAGGGTAAGCAAAAGGTAAAATTCAGTGAGATCTTTCAGGGCAAAACAGGCAAAATCGTGTTGATAGGTACGCTGATTGCTGCCTTGCAACAGATTACCGGTATCAATGCAGTTATCATGTTCTCCCCTGATATTTTTCAGGTGGCAGGTTCAGCCAAAGGAGATTCGATGATGCAGGCAATGATTGTAGGGTTGGTGAACTTCCTGATGACCATCGTTGCCATTTGGCTGGTCGACCGTAAAGGACGAAAAACCCTTTTGCTTTGGGGTGCTGTTGGCATGATCATATCGTTGGCCTATCTTACATTTGAATTTGCCAAACCGGTTCAGAATGGTGCGGGTGTATTAATTGCATTACTGGTGTACATCTCTTTTTTCTCAGCGTCCTTTGCCCCGGTGATGTGGGTGATTATCTCCGAAATTTATCCCAACAGAATCAAAGGTGTTGCCATGTCGTTTTCAACTGCAGTAAGCTGGTTGTGTACTTTCCTTACTGTTTATTTTGCACCGGTCATTCAGGGTACACTGGGTTTGCATTACCTGTTCGCCATCTTCGGCATTTTCAGTATCATTGCTTTTATTTTTGTTAAGATATGGATTCCCGAAACCAAAGGAAAATCATTGGAACAAATTGAAAAGGAATTAAAACTAAGTTAAGCGTTGGAATATTTATGAAAGATATCATTGTAGGTATAGGAGAGATTTTGTGGGATGTTTTTCCGCAGGGCAAAGTATTGGGTGGTGCACCGGCGAATTTTGCCTATCATGTGTCACAATTCGGATTGGATGGCTTTGCCGTCAGTGCCATAGGTAAAGATGCTTTAGGTAAGGAAATTATGCAGGTGCTGAACGATAAGCAGTTGAAAAAAGTTATCGGAGAGGTTGACTTCCCAACCGGAACCGTTCAGGTGACCCTGAGCGGAAAAGGTATTCCTCAGTATGAAATTTGTGAACAGGTGGCGTGGGACAATATCCCTTTTACTCCCGAACTTGAGGCGCTGGCAAAGCAAACAAAAACAGTTTGTTTCGGATCGCTGGCTCAGCGCAGTGCTGTATCGCATGCTACCATTAATCATTTCATTGATGCAGTGCCAGCCGGCGCTATGAAGATTTTCGACATCAACCTGCGGCAGCATTTCTACTCAAAAGAATTGATTGATGAATCGTTGATAAAATGCAATGTATTGAAGATCAATGATGATGAAGTGGTGCTGGTCGCTAAGCTTTTTGGGTGGGAGGATAAGCCGGAAGTTGAAATCGCCCGGCACCTGATGCAGGCCTACCAACTCAATATTGTGGTGTTGACCAAAGGAACCGACGGCAGTTATGTGTTCACAGCCAATGAAACATCTTACCTGCCGACACCCATAGTGGAAGTCGCCGATACTGTCGGGGCAGGCGATTCATTTACCGCCGCATTTGTGGCCTCCCTGTTAAAAGGAAAGAGTATTGTTGAAGCCCATCAGAAAGCAGTGGATGTTTCGGCTTTTGTTTGTACGCAACATGGTGCTATGCCTGTATTGCCTGAAAAGATTTTATTCTGACCGTAATTTTTAAATGAATCAATAAATAACCGATGGAACATTCTGCTCTATCGGTTTGTTTTCTTATTTTCAAAAGCTTATATTTGCTTTTTTTTATTCCATGAGAAAAATCATTCTACTTATCTTCATTGCTTCTCTCACTTTTATTTCCTGCACTACAGGAAATAAAAATCAGGTGTTCAGAATTGGGGTTTCTCAATGCAGCGATGATGCCTGGCGGCGAACAATGAATGAAGATATTCTCAGAGAAGCCTCTTTTTACGCTGGTCTGAGTGTAAATATCAAAACCGCCTTCGACAGCAATCAAAAGCAAATCAGGGACATTGAAAGTTTTATTGCCGACCGTGTGGACTTAATCATTGTTTCTCCCAACGAGGCGATTCCTCTTACACCGGTAATTGAAAAAGCCATGGGAGAGGGGATTCCTGTGATTTTGGTCGACAGGAAGATAAGTTCCGGTAATTATACCGCTTTTGTTGGCGCCGACAATTATCAAATCGGGAAAGAAGTCGGTATTTATGCCGCCAACCTGCTCAACGGGAAAGGCAATATTGTTGAAATAAGAGGATTAGAGGGTTCTACACCTGAAAAGGAGCGGCACGAAGGTTTTATAAGCATTATCAAAGATTATAAGGGAATCCGGATTGTGCATGATGCTTTTGGCAACTGGTTGCGTAAAGATGCCAAGGAAAATATGCAGGAAATACTGAAGCAGCCAACATCCATTGATTTGATATTTGGACATAATGATGAAATGGCCATTGGAGCCTACGAAGCATTTAAAGTAAACAGTAATGTTAAGCCGCCTTTGATGTTGGGGATTGATGCCTTGTCGACTCCCGATGGTGGCATACAGCAAGTAATCAATGGAGTCCTCGATGCTACTTTTATTTATCCTACCGGCGGCGAAAAAGCCATTCAAACGGCTTATAATATTCTGAATAATAAAGTTTTTGAAAAAGAAAATATCCTTTATACCGCCGTTGTCGATAAAACCAATGCACGTGTAATAAAATTACAGACCGATCAGATACATCAACATCAAAATCGTATCGGTCAGTTGAATGAAGTGCTGGATCAAAACCTGGCCGAATACACTTCACAAAGGGTAATTCTTTTTGCTTCCTTCGTTATTCTCGCTCTTTCTCTGGCGCTTATCCTTCTTTTAGTCAGAACAATCAGTCATAAAAACAGAACAAATAAATTACTCGAATCTCAAAATATCGCCATAAATCAACAAAAGGAAGCCCTTGCAGAGCAAAGAGATCAGCTGATTGCTCTGTCGAAAAACTTAGAGGATGCCACGCAGGCGAAATTAGTTTTTTTTACCAATATATCCCATGAATTCAGAACGCCTTTGACTTTGTTGCTGGGTCCGCTTGAGAACATCGTGAAGAATGAAAAATTATCAGAAGAAGGAAGCAGGCTGACTTTATTGATGCGTAAGAATGTTCAGGTACTAATGAAGCTGATTGATCAGATTACTGAATTCCGGAGGTACGAAAACGGTAAAATGCAGATGTATTTCACCTTAAGCGATTTACATGTCTTTATAAAAGATATTTATGATTCGTTTTTTGAATTAAGTAAAAAGAAACACATACATTTCAATTTTTCGGTAGAAAAGGAAGATTTTATTGTCTGGTTTGATTCAGATAAGATGGAAAAGATTTGTTATAATTTGCTTTCGAATGCATTTAAATTTACAGCTGAAAACGGGCATATCAATATTCATCTTTCGAAGATATTGAAAGATAATGAATGGTATGCTAAAATTATTGTTTTAGATGATGGAAGAGGGATGTCAGAACAGCACCTCAATCAGATTTTCAACCGTTTTTATAAAATCGACCGGACTTCAGCGGGCTCGGGCATTGGCCTGGAACTGACGAAGATATTGGTGGAGCAACACAACGGCACCATCGAGGTGGAGAGTGCCGAAGGAAAAGGCAGTATTTTCGTGGTGACCATTCCGTTCAAACAAAACGATATTGCCGTTACCGAAACTTACCCGGTGTTGAATTCTTCTTTAGAAGATAAGAAAGAAGAAATTTCGATGCTCGAATCGGAGATTGATATCCCTGAAGAAGAAAAGAACCGGACAAGCAGGCCGTTGGTGTTGATAGTCGACGATAATACAGATATCCGTATATTTCTCAGGTCCTTATTGCAGGAACAATTTGAAGTGATAGAAGCTGATAACGGTCAGAGTGCTTTTTTCAAAGCCATGAAATACGTCCCTGAACTCATCATCAGTGATGTGATGATGGATGTGATGGATGGATTTGAACTTTGTTCTCAAATCAAGGAAAACATCTCCACCAGCCATATTCCCGTGATGTTGCTAACTGCCTGTGTGCAGGACGAACAGCGGGCGGTAGGTTTCGAGAGCGGAGCCGATGCTTACATCCCCAAACCGTTCAACGAAGAACTATTGAAGATCCGTGTGCGCAAAATCATTGAAAACAGGGAAAAGGTGAAGGCTTATTTCCAGCAAAACCTGACCTTCGGTGAACGCAGGGAATCGGTAGCGGAAATTGATAAAAGCTTTATCGCTAAGTTCCGAAAAATTGTGGAGGAAAACCTGATTGAAACAGACCTCAACGTGGATGAAATCGGTCAGCGGCTCGGACTTTCGCGTGTACAGTTGTATCGCAAGATCAAATCCCTGACTAATTATGCCCCCAATGAACTGATTCGTATTATCCGCCTGAAAGCAGCAGAGCAATCCATGCTTAGTACCGAAAAATCCATTTCCGAGATTGCTTACGATACCGGATTTTCCTCTCCCTCTTATTTCACCAAATGCTTCAAGGAATACTTCAACGAAAGTCCCACCGAATATATGAAGCGGGTCAAGAGCTGATTTTTTACTGATTTGTGAAAAATATTTAATACATTTGCCCTCGTGTTTTTAACATTTGATTTTATAAAATCAGGTTAATACAGTAGGGTTGTACCTGTATAGGCATTCATCTGAAAAATCTTCTATAACAAAATCACAAATGCTTCTCACAAAACGAATTTCCAGTAAAATAACATTATGAAGATATTAAACATTTTCATCTTTATCATCTCATTTCTCTGTATTGGGATGATAGCAAATGCTCAAATAGTTGTGCCCTTTACAACTGCTGGTACAACCACCTGGACTTGTCCTGATGGCATAACCTCAATTACGGTGGAATGCTGGGGAGGTGGAGGTGCCGGTGGTACCGGTAAAAACTCATCTGCCACACAAACCAGGCCTGTTAAAGGCGGTGGAGGAGCTGGTGGTGGATATGCGAAAAAGGTTGTATCGGTAATCCCGGGAACGAATTATACTGTTGTCGTTGGTGCAGGCGGTATTTCTGCGCCTGATGCAACAGTAAATGGTGAAGCAAGCTATTTTATGGATGCTACCACAGTGAAGGCCGACGGAGGACCCGGAGGAGTGTTTAATACCTCACCGGGTATATATAAAAATGTTGCGGGTGGAATTGCAACGGCAACAAACACAGGCGAT
This sequence comes from Paludibacter sp., assembly GCA_034927635.1. GTDB lineage: Bacteria > Bacteroidota > Bacteroidia > Bacteroidales > Paludibacteraceae > Paludibacter. Next base: position 12,207 of record JAYFPP010000184.1, on the reverse strand, counting down.
GTGGTTTATGTTGGTGGCAACGGTGCCTCTACTTATGGCACTGTTAGTTCAGGTGGTTCAGGAGGAGGTGGAAGTAGTGCCGGAACTTCATCCGACGGTGTTTCAGCCACTACAGATATAAGCACAGCATATTTAGGTGCAATAGCTCCAACGGGTGGGGGTAACGGGGGTAATGGTACTCTTGCTCTTAATACTGCCGGATCGCCGGGAGCTGCTCCCGGTGGTGGCGGTGGCGGTGGCTTTGCCAGAGCACTTTCATCTACAGCATTAGGTGGTAATGGTGGTACAGGTAAAGTGTTAATTTCTTATGATGTTGTCTCACCTACAGTTTTTGCTTCACCTGCCGTGTTCCCTGTTCTTACTACATTTGCCGGTAGTGTATCATCTTCTAAATCAACAGTTATCACCGGTTTGTTACTAGCCGGTGCTCCCGGGAATCTTACCGCTACTGCTCCCACCGGTTTTGAAGTTTCTATCGATAATTCAACTTTCTCGGATTTAGTTTCAATTCCATATACTACTGACACATTAGATGCGACATTGTTGTATGTTCGGTTAAAAAGCAGTTTAACGGTTGGAAATTACAATTCAGAAAATGTAACGATAACCGGTGGAGGATTGGCTTCTGCATTTAACATTCCCTGCAGTGGCATTGTTAGCGGCAGTTATGTGTGGAGTGGCGGTATAACCGGCGACTGGCAAGTTGCCGACAACTGGACGCCGGCCCGCACCACCCCAACGAGTGGAGATATTCTGACCATCAATAATGGTGCGGAAAGATCACATACAAGTCCGGAATTTATTCCACCTGTAAGCTATGTTCAGGCTGATGAAAGGGCAAATGACATTGTTTCTAAAATGACTATTGATGAAAAAATTCAGTTGATAAGTGGGTATCAGGCATTTTATATCAAAGGATTTGAGCAATACGGAATTCCTCAGTTATACCTTTCGGATGCCAGTCAGGGAGTGCATATCCGAAATAATTCAATTGAAAAATCAACGGCGTTTCCATGTCCCATAGCTTTAGCTTCCACCTGGAACCCGATGCTTGCAAATAAATATGCGGCAAGTATCGGCGAGGAATGCCGCGCAGGTGATATCGCCGTTTTATTGGGACCCGGAATGAACATCTACCGAATTGCCCAAAGCGGACGAAACTTTGAATATATGGGGGAGGATCCATTCTTAACCTCACGAATGGTGGAAAATTATGTCGTGGGGATGGAAAATACGGGTACAATGGCTACCCTGAAACATTTTGCGGCTAATAATACCGAGTTTTACCGAAGAAGATCAAATTCTGTAGTTGACGAACGTACTTTGCATGAAATATATCTGCCGGCATTTAAAGCTGGCATCGACGCAGGAGCCATGGCTGTGATGACATCCTACAACCAGTTGAACGGCGAATGGTGCGGTCAAAGCAGCTATGTAATCAATCAGCTTCTACGCAAGGATCTTGGATTCAAAGGACTTGTCATGTCCGACTGGACTTCTGTGTGGGATGCCAAAAAGATTATTCTATCGGGCCAGGATTTGGAAATGCCGGGCAATCAAAATATCACAAAAGATGCGCTCAGTCTTTTAAATGCCAATGAAATTGCAGCATCCGACATTAACCGAATGGCGAAATCCATTATCCGTACCTGCATTTCCATGGGGCTGTACGATCGCCCGATTAAAGACGAATCCTATGCAGCCAAACTTTCGGGTCACAAAGAAGTTGCTCTTCAGACAGCACGTGAGGCAATCGTATTGTTGAAAAATCAAAATAATATCCTTCCTATCACGGGGGATACTGTAAAAACAATTCTACTGACGGGTGACTATGTTGATAATCTTGCCAGCGGAGGAGGCTCGGCTGCGGTAACAGGATATGATATCGTTACCATGTTAAATGCGCTGCAAAATGAATTCGGGACCAAACTGGTCTATGCAAAAACTCCAACTGACGAACAGATAAGATCTGCTGATGTAATTTTATTGAGCGTCGGTACTTTCGATCGCGAAAACTTTGACCGACCGTTCAGTCTGCCTGCAGAAAAGGACAACAAAATTCTGGATATGGCTGCCAAAAACAAGAATCTGGTGGTTATTGTCAGCTCCGGAAGTGGCATCCGAATGACAAACTGGAATGATAAAGTTGCTGCCATTGTGTATTCGTGGTACCCGGGGCAAAACGGCAATACTGCCCTTGCTGAAATCCTTTCAGGGAAAATCAATCCTTCAGGAAAACTACCAATTACCATTGAAAGTAATTTTGAAGATTCACCCGGTTATGGATATATACCCGTAGGTAAAGAACTATATACCACTATGCCCGAAGATGAAAATTTAAGAATTGATGAATTATATGATATCAATTATACTGAAGGTATTTTTGTAGGTTACCGCTGGTATGAATCTAAAAACATTGCTCCCCTGTATCCCTTCGGACATGGTCTGAGCTATACCTCTTTTGAATATGGGGAAATAATTGCCGACAGTGAGGCCATGTCTGCCAACGATAGTATAACGCTTTCCGTCAAGGTGAAAAATACGGGCAAAAGTGATGGTGCCGAAATAGTGCAACTTTATATAAGTGATAAAGTATCTTCATTACCCCGCCCGATGAAGGAATTGAAAGGATTCCGGAAAATTTATCTTAAATCGGGGGAAGAAAAGACGGTTACATTCACTATCGACAAAAAAATATTGAACTTTTATGACCCTGACAAACATGCATGGGTAGCAGAAAAGGGTACTTTTGAAGCCATTGTTGGTGCTTCTTCTACCGATATACGGAGGATAATTACCTTTGAATTATTAACAAGTGATATCTCTGCAACTCCACCACCACTTATTTCGGATAATTTTTCATATAAGCTGGCGGGACGGATATTAACACCTTCCCAACCGGTTGCCATCAGTCTTTACAATGCTCTTGGTATAAAAGTGTTCGAAAAGAACGTTCAGAATGAAGTTGAAATTCCGGCCTCCTTAGGTAAAGGTGTTTTCTTTGTAGTAAGCAAATCTGGTTCTCAAAAGATATTCTTAAATTAATATGTAACATGATTATGTGTAAAAAATCATTATTCTTGATAGCAGCATTTTTTTTTACATTAATGTCCACAGTCAATGGTCAAAGTCCTGTTGCAACCACCACCGTTAACCTCAATGGCAAGAATGTATTGCATACTTTTGGAGGATTAGGAGCCATTCCCAGTTACGAAAAGCTGTTGTACGATTATCCCGAACCACAACGAAGTGAGATACTCGATTATCTTTTTCTGCCTAATTACGGAGCAGCGCTTCAGGTACTTAAAGTTGAGATAGGTTACGATGGCAATAATACCGCCGTGGCATGGGCAAGTTACAAAAGAAGTCTGAATGAACAGCCCGATTTCAACCGTGGTTATGTGTGGTGGCTGATGAAAGAAGCCAAAAAGCGGAATCCCGATATATTGTTGTCAGCCCTGCACTGGGGCTATCCGGCCTGGGCAAAAACCAACGAGCAAAAAGCGGAATTCATCTTTGGCTTTGTAAAAGGAGCAAAAGAAGTACATGGTTTGCACATCGACTACATCGGTGGCAATATGAACGAAGAATATACAAAGGTGGAAGGAATGAAGCAGCAACTACGTGTCAATCCGGCAGTCACCATTCATCTGAGGAAGTTGCTGAATGCCAATGGATTTAAGGGCGTGAAAATCGTTGCTGCCGATGAAGGTGCCATGGTGAAAGAATTCCTGGTACTCGATTCGATGGCGAATAATCCTGCTTATGCCGATGCGGTTGATGTAATCGGAGTACATTATAAAAGCCGCGCTACCGACTTTATGCCTGCCAAAGCTTTTGATTTTGGTAAAGAAGTGTGGTCGTCGGAAGATGGTGGTGGTGGTTATCGTGAAAGTCGCAGCGGTTATACCTGGGTAAGTCAGATCATCCGCCTGCTGTTGGATGTGAAAATGAACGGCCTCATTCGCTGGTCGGCTACAGCATCGGTGTACGACAATATGCCCTGGTCGTCGAACGGATTTATGGAAGCCAAAGAGCCCTGGAGCGGTCGCTATGTAATTGGATCCAACCTGTGGGCATTCTCGCATTTCACCCAATTCATACAGCCGGGATGGAAAATCTTAGATACCAAAGGCAGCGATATTTACAAGAAAGATACGACTGTTGCAGGACGATTCATCACTTTCAAAGATGATAAAAGTGGACATTACGCCATGGTGCTGAACACCTACGACCCGAAATTTCCGGCGGAAGGGATCGATATGGAAATCATCCTTTCGGGAGGACTTTCAACTAAAACTACCTCCCTGTGGCGGTCCGATTTTATGGATCCTTCGGCATGGTTCCGAAAGACCGAAACCCTTCGTCCGGTAAAAGGAAAAATACGTATACATGTAGATAAAGGATGTGTGTACACCCTTTCGACCATCACCAGTCAGCACCGTGGAACCACTGATATTCCATCAGCCAAACCATTTCCTTTCCCTTATCAGGATGCTTTTGAGACGGCAGAGCCCCAACATCTGGCAAAATATTTTATTGATGCCAATGGTATCTTCGAAACATCGGCAGCAGGAGGCGGTCGGGAAGGTATGGCATTGCGACAGGTAGTTAGGGAAGCGCCGATTATATGGCACGACAAACCTTTGAAACAACCGGTCACCGAAATTGGCGACATGGCATGGAGCAATTACGAAGTTGCGGTGGATGTGTTACTGGAGAACGACGGCAAAGCACTTCTTGGCGGCAGGTTCGACGGCAAAAAAGAAAACAACGGCAATTACCATCTCGAAGGATATTGGTTGTCGATCGATCAAAAGGGCAATTGGCAATTGCTACGCAAAGATACACCTCTTGATAAAAATGATAAAAAAGATACCGGAGCATTTGTTACGCAGGCATCCGGAGCAATCACCGGCTTCGGATTGAATAAGTGGGTCAACCTGCGCATGGAGTTCGACGGTGAGGTGATTCGTGCCTTTATCGCTCAGGAAAAGGTAGCGGAAGTTACCGATAATACTTACGCCAACGGTAATGTGGCATTAGCGACCGTCAGTGCCGATGGAGCAGATATGTTTTCGAAAACCGACACATGGTGTAATGTTCAGTTTGATAATCTGAATGTAAAACCCATTCATGCTAATAAGCTATCATTACTCAAAAACGAATTTATAACTCCTCCCGATGCTGCCAGACCATGGGTATTTTGGTTTTGGGTCAACGGCAACCTGACTAAACAAGGCATCACTGCCGATTTGGAAGCGATGAAGCGGGTAGGCATTGGCGGCGTCATCATTATGGAAGTCGATAAAGGTGAGCCTATGGGAGCTTATGCTTTTGGAAGTACCGAATGGCGCGAACTGTTTGCATTTATGCTCGACGAAGCCAGTCGACTGGGATTGAAAGTTAACATGAATAACGATGGTGGATGGTGTGGAAGTGGCGGTCCATGGATTCCTGTCGATAAATCGATGCAAAAGCTGGTTTGGAGTGAAACCACTGTTCAGGGTTCAAAAAGAATAGAAGAAAAGCTGCCACAACCCGATGCCGTCGACAATTATTACCAGGACATAGTAACGCTTGCTTTTCCAACTCCCGAAGTTGATGACAGGAGCATTGCCGATTATACTCCCGAAGTAAAAAGCAGTAGCAAGCCGGGTCCTTTTGATGCAAAAAAATTGATGGATAAGGATGTCAGGTCGCAGGTTATATTCCCCCGACCGGTACCGGAAGCGCCGCAGTACCTGGATTTTATATTCGATAAGCCCTTTGTTGTCAATGGCGTTACCATTCGCCTCGGAGGAAAAAACTGGGTGCTTGAAGGAGTTTTGCAGGTGTCGGAAAACGGTGTTGATTTCAAAGATATAAAAGCGTTTAAAGGATATGCTCCTTCGATATCATTTGAATTTTCAGAACAGCAAGCCACCCGCTACAGATTAAGATTCAATCATGCCACCAAGCCGGGGACCCAGATGCAACATATCGGCGTTTGCGAAATAGAAATGTGGCAGCATCAAATCAATAACCTGGATCAAAAAGCCATGTTCTCACCTCCGATAAATACCGTTTCTATGCCGGCTGAATATCCGGCCATCAATACCGGTTTTACCGTTCCCGCCAATCAGGTGCTGAACATCACCGATAAAATGAAAAGCGACGGAACCATCGTATGGGATGTCCCTCAGGGTAAATGGACGATACTACGGATCGGACATACCACAACAGGGAAAACCAACCATACTTCACCCAAAGCCGGAGCAGGTTACGAGTGCGACCGACTCAGCAAAGATGCCTCCACACTGCATTTTAATAATTTAATCGGTAAGTTGGCCAACGAATCAAAAGATAATGTCGGAAAGACCTTTGTTTCCACGCATATCGACAGTTGGGAATCCGGTTCGCAAAACTGGACACCCGGTTTTATAGCCGAATTCAACAAACGCAGGGGGTACAATCCGATGCCGTATTTACCGGTGATGTCAGGACACATCATTGGTAATAAAGAAATCTCAGAAAGATTTCTATGGGATGTCAGGGCGACCATCTCCGATTTAATGCTCGAAAACTATACCGATAACATGCTTGATCTTGCTCATCAGAAAGGGTTGAAACTTTCGATTGAAGGATACAGAAGATGTCTGACCGATGAAATAACCTATGCTGGTCGTGCCGATGAACCCATGGCTGAATTCTGGGCCTGGCCCAGGTACAACTTCGATTATTCCTGTACCCAGATGGCTTCATCAGCCCATGTATACGGAAAAAAGATTGTTGGTGCCGAAGCTTTTACCTCAGGATTCGACGAAGCGTGGCAAGGTCACCCCGCCAATTTAAAGGAATTGGGCGACTGGGCATTTTGCGAAGGAATAAACCGGTTTGTCATACACCGTTACGCCATGCAACCTTACGGGAATATCAAACCCGGTATGGGTATGAGTTCCACCGGAGTGCATTACGAACGTACCCAAACATGGTGGGAGTTATCCACCGCCTGGCATCAGTACCTGAGTCGCTGTCAGTATGTGCTGCAGCAGGGTATGTATGTTGCCGATATGTGTTTGCTTACCCCCGAATTCCTGCCTCAGCAGTGGTTTTCGCCTTACGAACGCGATAGTGCCACCTACAAATTCGATGCTTGTCCGCCCGAAGTGGTACTGACCCGTATGACGGTTAAGGACGGATTAATCATGCTCCCCGATGGGATGAATTACAAAATACTGGTGATGCCGGTAACCGAAACCATGTCGCCAAAGCTGTTACGAAAAATCAAAGAACTGGTCGCTGATGGAGCAACGCTGGTAGGCGCACCACCCAAAAAAGCTTTAGGACTCACCAATTATCCCGAAAGTGACAAAGAAGTTCAGCAACTTGTGGCAGAACTATGGGGAAGATGCGATGGTGTTACCCAAAAAGAATACCGGTATGGCAAAGGACGTGTCATCTTTGGAAAAACGCCGGAAAATGTTTTGGCAGAAATGAAGGTTAGCCGCGATTTTACATCCGGAGAATACCTGCGGTTCATTCACAAAAAAATCGATGGTGCCGAGGTGTATTTCGTAGCAAATCCGAAAGATAGTCTTGTCAATACCATCTGTCAGTTCCGGGTACAGGGCATGCAGCCCGAAATCTGGCATCCGGTGACGGGCGAGGTCGTGAAAGTCGACCGGTTCGAAGCAGGGGATGGCTATGTAAAGATGCCCCTTTCGCTGGAAGCAACAGCTTCGGTATTCGTGGTTTTTCCTCCGGAGAACAACGTTAATAATGCAGTAGAAAAGCTTTTACCTGATGGAAAAATAACAAATGAAGTAAAACGCGTTGCATCGCCGGTGGTATTGAGCGGACCATGGGAGGTGCGTTTTATCGACGGCATGGGAGCACCTGCCAACACCACCTTCAACCAACTGATTTCATGGCCGGAACATGCCGATAAAAACATTCAGTACTACAGTGGCACTGCAGTTTACAAAAAAACAATGGTCATTTCAAAAGAGATGATCGGCAAAAATAAACGACTGACCCTCGATTTGGGAAAAGTGGCGGTGATGGCAGAAGTCAGCATTAATGGCCAAAACCAGGGAATCCTCTGGAAGAACCCTTTCAGGATCGATATTACCAATGCAGTAAAAGCAGGTGAAAATACCCTTGAAATAAAAGTGGTCAATTTGTGGATAAATCGCCTGATTGGTGACGAACAACTACCGGATCCAAGCGAGCTGACTGCCGAAGGTAATTTGAAAAGCTGGCCGCAATGGGTACTCGACGGCAAACCCAACCCAACAGGCAGGTACACTTTCACCACATGGAAACTATGGGAAAAAGATGCACCGCTTGTGGAATCAGGTTTGATTGGGCCGGTAAATATTATTTCGGAAGAAAAATAAATTTCTCAGTTATTCCGCGCACAATTGCATTGAACTTTTCCGGTTCTTCCATGATCGGACTATGTGCTGAGTTTTCAAAGATGAAAAACTCTTTTTGAGGTGCTTTCAGCTGTTGATAAAACTCTTTTGCCAATGGATATGGAGTGGTGTAATCGTAACTCCCGTGAAAGAAGTAAGCAGGCACCTTCATGCTGTCAATTTCGTTGAAAAAGTTGGTGTTGATAACATCAAGCCACATGCTTTCCAACGAAAACATACTGGAGTTCATAAAATTCATCTTTTCACTGAAAGTATAGATGCCCGAGTTCATCACTAATTTTACCAATGGCCACATGCCCGTAATATCTCTGGTAGTCCCGCCACCATAGCGGTTTACAAATCTTCTTTCCATTAATAAAAAGTTTTTCCATTGATCAATGCCGGCAGTAGAATCAGGGAAACTGAGGTTTGTGAGCGTTTCAACGGCTTTGGTGTCGTTTCGCTTCACTGCCTGATCTAATGCCCAGTTGTAGGATATACGTTCCCCTTTGAACTGGTGGCATACCTGACCGATGCCAAAGTAGGCATGGTAGAGTTCAGGGTATTGGTATGCTGTTAGCATCCCCAGCATCGATCCCCACGAATGTCCCATGATGAAAATCTTTTCACGGTTAAAACGTTTGGCAAGATACGCGCTAAGCTCACGGGTGTCGGAAACCAACTGCTCAAGGGTCATGGTTTCGCGTGGAATATCTTTTGAATATGACTTACCTGCACCCCTTTGCTCCCAGTAAACCATCACGTAATCATTCTCAATGGCAGGATTGTAATGGTTGATAAAAGCTACTTCAGGACTTCCCGGACCGCCATGCAGGAACAACATAACAGGCTTGGTCTTGTCAACGCCGCGTATAATAATGTACTGCTCCAGTCCGCCGAGTGTTATTTTCTCAATTTCAGCAATGCTACCTTCCACAACCTTGTCATCAGCATCGGTTATCGGTGCTGTAACTCCGGGACTTTTAATCCATACTGCAATCATGGCAAGTGTAAAAATCATAACTATTATAGTTACAACATACATCAAAGTTTTTAACAGCTTTCTTTTCATCTTTTCGTTGTTTTAGAGGTTTATACGTTTTGTGAGTCAATTAATTTGATTTATAGCTACCCGGAGACGAAATAATATGGAAAATTATCGGGATTGATGTTGGTGCAAAAGTACGATTTTATATAATTATTAAGCATATAATTTTGACGAAACGGGTGAGGAGGGTGGTGAAATACGGAAAAAGCTGGTTGAGTGGCTAATGTACATAAGCTCTGATGCAAAAATGGCTCGGTTTATTGCTCTGTGATACGTAAAAAGTAAATGATTTCATTCCTCTATAAAAGATTGTATGATTTGCGCAGTATTGTGTTGCCTAAACTGCTATTTTTGCCTCACTATTTTAAGTCAGCTTTAACTTAACAATCCTACTATAGCTTTTTGATAGCTGAGTCTCGTAAAACATCTTTCAATAAACCCTGACATGAGAATTTATATGTTTGTTCCTTCCCGCTCACCTCCGGTAGCTTGTAGGTTATTGTTCCTTAAGAAGAAACCAAAAGTAAAACAGAAGATTTTATGGACATTATTCTGTTTCTTCGATGACAAAATAATGATAATAATTATGATGATTGTAAATTGATTTGATATGGAATTAAATGTTAACCCGAATAATTTTGGAAATTGGATAAAAGAGCTGAAAATCAGGATTCATGAAGCCCGTAGAAAAGTAGCATTTTCAATAAATTCACAATTGATTGAATTGTATTGGGAGATCGGGCGAGAGCTACATGAAAAAATGGAAACAGCAGTATGGGGTTGTAATTTGATAGAACAAGTTGCTGATGAATTGAAGATGGAATTTCCTGATATAAGAGGCTTTTCCCGTAGAAATCTGTTTGCTATCAGGCAATGGTATCGTTTTTATAGCATAAAATATCAATTTGTGCCACAGTTTGTGGCACAAATTCCATGGGGGCATAATAGATTGATTATTAATAAAATAAAGAATCTTTTAGAAGCTGAGTTTTATTGTTTGGAAACGATAAAAAATACGTGGGATAGAGAAATGCTTGAAATTCAGATTTCAAATAGTTTGTATGATAGATCAGCCTATGCCCTGCATAATTTTGCTACCACTTTACCAGAGCAACAATCATTACTTTTATCTCAAACGCTTAAAGATCCATATGTTTTTGATTTTTTAGCTTTAAATGATGATGTGCTGGAGAAAACCATTGAAGATGAATTGATTTCACATATAACTTCATTTTTACTTGAACTTGGAAAAGGTTTTGCATTTCTTGGACAACAATACAAAATTGAAATAAGTGATACCGATTATTATTTAGACATGTTATTTTATCATGTTGATTTACGATGTTATGTTGTTGTAGAATTAAAGGCAGGCAAATTCAAGCCTGAGTATGCCGGCAAACTGAACTTTTATTTGTCAGCTGTTGATGCACAACTTAAAAAACACGATGATAAACCATCCATTGGTATCTTATTATGCAGGAGTAAAGATAAAATTGAAGTGGAATATTCCTTGAGGGATATTAATAAACCAATTGGAATTAGTGAGTATCTGATGACAGATTCGATTCCCGAGAACTTGAAGACAAAATTGCCGTCAATCGAGCAGTTGGAGAATGAATTGGAAATCAAGTGAAATTGATTTGCCAGACTAATTTTTCATTATGAAATTTTGTAAAACATCTTTCAATAAACCCTGACATGAGAATTTATATGTTTGTTCCTTCCCGCTCACCTCCGGTAGTTTGTAGGTTATTGTTCCTTAATAAGAGATTTTAAGTTGAATAATTCATAGAAAATTTAATTGTTTTAGTTGTATTATCGGACAACATTTGTTGCATTTGCAAGCTTATGAAAGACTTGAAAAACAGACAATTGTTTTTATATAAAAACTACTTCACAGACTTTATAATAAACAGAAACCAAAAGTAAAACAGAAGATTTTATAGACATTAAAACTGATAGAAATATTACAATACATTCCCCGGGATTATTTCAAACACATTAATGATGGTATTTTTGAAATAAGAGTTCAGACAGGGAGCGATATTTTTTAAATTTTCTGTTTCTTTGATGACAAAAAGTTAATTGTTTTGGCAAATGGTTTTCAGAAGAAAACACAAAAGACTCCTGTAAGTGAAATTATTAAAGCTCAAAAAATAAAAGATGAATATGAATCCGAAAAATCAAATGCTGCAATCTCTTGATTCCTTTATTGAGGAGCAATACGGCAAAGAAAGTACACCCAAACGACAAAAATTTGAAAAAGGCTTTGAGGCCTTTAAACTCGGGGCACTTATTCAGGAAGCCCGTGTGAAAAAGGGCCTTACACAGGAACAACTCGCCCAACGTTGCGGAACCAACAAAGGCTACATCTCAAAGGTGGAAAACAATATCAAAGATGTACGGATTTCGAGCCTGTTGAAAATTGTGGAACAGGGTCTCGGAGGACAGGTACAGCTGAAAATCAAATTTTGATTGGGTGTTGATAAACAGCTTCTTTGCTGCAAACCCTCTTTTTTTGAGGGTTGACAAAAACTTTCTTGTAAACAATCGTGTTCTTTTTACGATTGTTATATTTATGTCATTGTATTTTAATACAAAACTTATAAACAAAACTTGTTTTTTTAATATTTACTTCTTATATTTGGAAGCTAAAATGTCGCAAACAATTAATCAAAAAAAATAACAATTTATGACAAAATTTACTCGTTTTAAAATGCTGCTCATGGCGTTGGTAATGCTGGTGGGGAGCGGGAATGT
>JAYFPP010000109.1:0-11948 GCA_034927635.1 Paludibacter sp. | reverse complement strand
TTGTTGTTACGTACTCTGAATGAGATATTACCGCGTTTATGCAGATTTTTTATCCTGTGGGCTTTCTTTCAATTTAAGCTGTTGAAGGAAATTGGTCACTGAGCTTTCAAAATCCTCTATTTCATCATTGAAATGGTGTTTAAAGGATTTCCAGTCCTCAGCACCCATCGCTTTATATTCATCGAGTTTGTTGACAAGCATCTTTTTGCTGTATTCCAGTTTATCAATATGATCCTGATAAATAAGCCCAAGTTCTTTCGATGTATCGGTAATTTTATTCTTCAGTTCCTGAATTTTAGCTTCAGTGTGACTGATTTTCTCCGATACTTCTTCTTTGAATTCGTTTACGGCCAAATCAAATGCATCGTTGAAGTCTTTTTTTGCTGCCGACACATTTTCCCTGGCTGTCTTTAAATTTCTTTGCCCGTTTCTCACTTTCTTTGCAGGCGTACCTTTGTTATCCCCGATAAATCCGGTTACGGTGATGTGCCTGAAGTCTTTGTTGTTTACCATAATGTTACGGTTTCTATTTCTTTGCATCCCATTGATTTTTTTTTGATTTATTACCCTTTGAGCTTTTTGAACTCTTCTTTGCCGGCTGCTTGTGGTGATTATCGTATTCATACACCCTTACAGTGCGGCCTCTGTCATAATGATGATTATCGTGCTTTTTGAACCAACCATAATGTTTTCCATTGTCGTGACGGCGTGTAACCAAACAAGAGGTAAAACTCAACAGGATGCCCGAAAGGAACATCATCAATACAATAATCTTTAGCTTTTTCATGATATTTTGTTTTATACAAAGTTGATGAAAATCAGCATATCATGTATTACATTCAGACAGATGAAAGTTGCATAAATCACTGATTTGATATCTTTGAAATGTTATGACAAATAAATCCGGCGCAATTTTTTGTTTTGCGCCGGATCATATTTTCAGATACATTTTAATACATCGACTGATGCTATTCAGCGAACCGGTTTATTTAGCCGGAACAATATCGATAACTACCGTTCTGTTGTAAAAACGTTCTTCCGGAAGTTTGTTTTCGAAAGGAGCTGTTTCGGCATCCATACCAAAAGCAAGAATTTCAAACACAACACCTTTTTTTCCTGCATTCCAGACTGCCTTTTCTAAAATGGCATGAGTATCGCGTGCACGTTCCTGCGATAAATTCATATTATAGGCATCGCTGCCAACAATGTCAGTATGACCATGAATGATAACAGTACATTTGTCTTTTATTTGCGGGCTTACCACTTCTATCAGGAATTTTTCATAGGCTGCTACAGCTTTGGGTTGATCGAAATCAAACAGGATGCTATAACGAATGGCTTCTTCAACCGGAACAGTATTACGAACAAGTTTCAATGTGCTTTCCTTTGTAATCATAGCACCATCTCTGGTTTCACCGGTCATTACCACTTTATACTTACCTTCCTGACGATCTCCCAGGATGACATTTCCTGAAACACTTTCCTGTTCACGAGTGTACGGTCCGAATCGTTGGGTAACTCCTTTTTCATCGGTAACATCTACATTCCACGATCTCAGCGGTTGATTATTATCCGATTTGGCACTGAACACAACACGGCTATCCAAAGGATCTACCTGTACGGCAATGATCTGAAGCGGTGTTAGTAAATCCGGAGAAGTACTGATGATATCCACCCTGCGATCACCTTCACGTAATAATGTAAGGTAGTTTTTTCCACCTGGCAGTTCTGAAGGATGTATCGGTTGATTTCTTCCTTCGGTTGCAATTCTTGATGGATTAATACCAAACACATCAACCAGATAGGTTTTTACTGATTCAGCATAAGTTTTTCCTAATTCCGCGCCGTTACCCGCAGAAGCACCTACCAAAGTGATGTTTGCTGAAGGATTTTCACGCATACGGTCACCTAAGATGTTCAGAATATTATAATAAACATTTAACTGTCTGTCTGATCTTCCGGTTTGATTTTTTGTTGGTGACTCGCGAAGCTGATCACTTTTAAAGGTAAGCGCCTGATTTTTATTCAATTGTTCATACCTTTTAGGTATGGCTGTTGAACCTTCATCAAAAAAGACATAATTCCTTAGCGGGAATGTTTCGTCGATATTACGTTTTACCGGCACGGTAATAGGTGCTCTGGTAATGAATTTCACATCACTTTTGGGTGCCACAACAATAGGTACAATCACTGTTTTATCTGCTTCTTCAGGTACAGCTTTTGTTTCCAGCACTGTTTCTTCTTCTGCAGCTTCGTTTACTTTTCCTCTACCGAATTTCAGGGCTAAACCAACTCTGACCGTTGACAATGACCAGCTTTCAATATTGCGGGGATCTTGTCCGAAATAAGGATGATACGACACAAAAGGCGACAGGGCTACCTGATTACGGCTATTAACTTCAGATAACTGAATATCGTAACCCAAACCTACATGTGTTGAGAAAACATGTTGACGAACATCGCTGAATTCACCTAAATTGGTATTAAACAAATCGCCGTTGTTTTGATCGAAAGTATAGGCAAACGATTTATTTAAATTGTAACCGTAGGCACCACCAAAGAACAAATAAAGATTTTTAGCAAATGGTGAAATACGGATACTTGGCTGAATGGTTGCATAGCTGAGTCCTGTTTTCAAATCTTCAGGACAGTTACAGGGTGATTCAACCTGATCGAATGAACCGCCACGGTTATCATAACCCATGTTGAGCATGAAACCTAAAACGCGACTTGGATGGTACTCAATCAATAAGGTACCAAAACCTCCGATTCCCTGACCATTGTGAAGAGCAGCGGGAGCCATCAACGTTGCATTCAGGGTTTGTGTTGTACCTGTGTACATGTTATAATTGGCACCTCCCGACACACCAATCCAAATCTTTGGATGGACTCTTTCAAACTCCTGTGCTTGTGTTGCAATAACGATACTCATCAGAATCAATGAGCTGAAAATTAATCTTCGTATCATGGTTATATTATTTTTATAATTAAATTTTTTCATTTGATGTATTTTTAATATCAGTCAGACCTTTCCCTGAAAGGGAGGATCTGACTGATGGTATTACTATGGTTTTGTAACAGTGTTAGAATCCAGGGTTACAGCGCCAATCCTTGTCAACGCCCTACCGGTCAGCGAAGCACCGGTTGTCAACGTGATAGATTGATCGGCCAGGATGTTACCGAAGAAGATGGAATTCGTTCCCAGCGTTGCTGAAGTTCCCACCGACCAATAGATGTTACTGGCTTTTGCTCCGCCAGCCAGTACAACACTGGTTCCGGCATCGGTAATAAAGGTTGAACCCATTTTAAATATCCAAACGGAATTCGGATTTCCACCCGCATCTAATGTAAGGATAGCATTGGCGCCCGTTCCTGAGATACCACTGGTAGAAGAATTCACGTACAATCCCGGAGCAAGCGTCAGACCACCCAATTGTCCTGGTAAGGATATGGCATCTAATGAACGTCCCTGCGCATCGTTATAGGCATTTGTCAGTGCATTTTTTGCAGTTCCAACCAAAGGATCAGCTGCAGTATATAATATACCGTTGACATTTCCGCTGAGTAAACCGTTCATTGTGGCTGTAGGGAATGAACCCACATCACCCGTAATGATTGTTGAAACGCCTGTATTTGAAACACCTGAACCTGCAAGAATGGCAAAGTCACCTGCAGCACCAAGGTCAACTCCCGGAGGACCTGAAATGATGACCGCAAAATTAGCTACCAGGATTCTGTTGCTATTGATTCCGAAATTATAACTGGCAGTTGTTGATACCTGCAGTCCACCTTCTGTCCACTCTTCGAATGAGAAGCCGGGTGCAGGAATTGCTTCCACGGTAACTGAACTACCTGCATCAAACGTACCAGCTCCGGTAGTTGTACCTGCATTAATATCAGGAAGTGAAGATAAGCTAACTGTATATTGTGCAATTGGTGTTAGTGTTGTAAAACTCCACACTTTATTTGCTGCCATGGCATTTCCATCGACATCTTCAGCACCGGTTGTAACCGTAGCTTCGTAAACAGTACCCGGCAATAATGGATTAGCGGGGGTAAATGTTCCAACCAAACCTGTGTAAGTAACATAACCTAATACCGGAGTTGTTCCGTTCATCAGTTTGAAGGTAGATGAATTGATGGTATTTCCATCCATTGTTTTACTAAAAGTAGCAGTAACTGCTTTATTAAGCGGCACATTTATATCCTGATGTGCAGGGTCAGTTGAAACAACGTATGGCAATACAGGTATGATAAGCACACTGGTAGTAAATTTCCAGGTTGAATCTTTTACAATCGAATTGTTGGAAAGGTCTTTTACTCCGGTGGTAATGGTAGCAGTATATTCAGTACCCGGCGATAGATTAGATGTAGGAGTGAATGTCGCTGTCATGTCCTGATAACTTACCAAACCTAACACGGGAGTTGTTCCTTGTTTCAATGTGAATGTTGCAGGATTAATACTTGCCACGCTCATAACTTTACTAAAGGTAGCAGTTACTTTTCTGTTAATAGCAACATTTACCGCTCCATTCAGTGGATCAGTGACGGTGATGATAGGCAACACTCCTGTAGCAAAACTCCAGGTGGTATCTTTTGCCAATGCATTTCCTGCAACATCCATTGCATCAGTTGTAATCGTTGCGGTATACACCTTATTAGCAAGTAAATTTGCTGAAGGCGTAAAAGTAGCTTTCAGTCCGGCATAACTTACTGATCCGGCAACAATGTTCGCACCCTGTTTTACAACAAAAGTACCTCCATCGATAGAAGCAGTTTGCATAGCAGTACTAAAATCTGCTGTAATCGCTTTATTTAGTGCTACATCCGAAGCTCCTTCCAGAGGATCTGTAAAAACAACTGTCGGAATAGCACCGGTATTAAAACTCCAGGTAGTGTCTTTGCGCATGATATTTCCCATAGGGTCGGCGGCAGCACGTGTAACAGTAGCTGAGTAAACGGTATTGGCATCCAATAAATCGGTGGGTGCAAAAGTAGCGGTCATGCCACTATAGGTGACAGCACCCGAAACCAAACTTCCACCTTTTTTCAGAATAAAGGATGTTTCATTTATGGTGGCAGGATCCATTGTTTCATTGAAGGTAGCAGTAACCAATTTGTTGGTCACAACATTGATGGCTCCGTTGAGCGGACTGGTTAACACCACTTCCGGACAAACGCCCACCACTTCTCCTGTAAAGTCATCTTCCTTACATTGTGTCGTAAATAACGCCAGAAGCATCAGCATAAAGCTCATTCCGAATAAGCCTGAGAACCTTTTCCGCCTTTGCATGGAGGTTTTCTTTTTTTCTGATAAAAAAATCTTGTTTTTCATTTGTTGTTTAATTTATTAAATGAGTAATCTATATTTAATTTATGTTTGATGAATACCAATAATATACCGCAACAAAGATGAGGTTTTATGTAGCTTCAAATTTTACACATTATCGGTTATTTGTTATATATTTCACTGTTTTAACTTATGTGTATTACAGCATAATAAAGCCGGCCTGAAACATTAATTTCAAGTCGGCTTTATTATTAAAGGAGTGAATGATGAACTAATAATGAATTATTTCAAAATCAATTTTCCTGTCTGTACTGATTTGTCTTCGGAAGTGAGTTTATAAAAATATACTCCTGAGGAAAAGTTTGTTTCAATAGTGGTTATTTCTTGTGTAATATTTTTGTTGATTATCATTGATCCGACCGAGTTATAGATGTTCAATTGACTGTTATCATATTTGGATAAGTCGCTGATGGTAATCATGATTGAACGTGTTACAGGATTAGGATAAACAGTTGCGAAATCATGGCTGTTAAGTGAGTTTAATCCGGTATTGGGACAAGGTTCAGGTATTGTTGCAGCAACAGCAGCAGTCGATAATGCACCAACTGTTGTAAAGAGCCTTCCATTCAGTTTCACTCCCGATTTCAGGTGAGCAGATCCTGTGTTGGCCACCAATGTTCCTTTGAATTCAGAATACTCATTAATATCAACTGCCCCTTCAACCAGCCAGTATACATTTTTTGCCTGTGCTCCGTTGATTAATAAAACTTTTGCGTAGGTACTTGTAGTAAGTGCGCCATTGATTTTGATTACAAAAACCGCTTCGGAATTTCCCTGAGCATTCAGATAAAGTGAATCTGTAAATACGGCAGCTCCCTCCATCATATAAATATGTGGTGTTAAAACCAGATTATTTCCGAACTGAACCGGATACAATAACTTAATATCATACGTCAGGTCCTTCAAATAATTATATACAACAGTTAAATCAGCGGCAGCAATACCGGTTGAAACATTTGGAAGCAGATGGATAGTACCATCTACATTAACATCTTCAAATCCAACAGTTGAACCTACATTGGTCCCAACATCGCCTGTAACAAGTGAAACTCCCGTATTTGTAACATCACCGGCACCTGAAAAGAAAGCATAACAAGCTGTTGATGCAAGGTCGGGAGCAGTTGGTCCTGTTAGCAGGGGACTTCCACAACCTATCGGTGTGCGGGCAGTTATACCATTAACGGTAATGGCTCCTGTGGTTGATAATGCCCGGCCTTCCAGTTCAACACCTGTGTACATATTAATAGCAGCATTGTTGGCAATGATTGTTCCGACCATTTTAGTCCCGGTAGCAATACTTACCAAACCTTCAACTTTCCAATACACATTACATGCTTTAGCGCCGTTAACCAAAATGACTTGTGAAAAAGCACCCGTTGAAAATGCGCCACCAATTTTAAAGATAAATTCAGCATTTGCATTTCCCTGCCCATCCAATGTAAGCACATTGTCTAAAGTTGTGGGAGCAGAAATTGAATAAATGCCCGCATTCAGCAACTGACCGTTACCCAGGAGAGGAGCAGGAAAAAAAGCAGGTACAGCAGCATTTAATTGATTATAAGCAATCAATAAATCCCCTGAACAAAGGGCACTGACACCATCATTATCATGCATCACACCATCAACGTTTCCAAAAGCTGTACTTGAACCGTTGTTTGTACCTACATTACCGGTAAGATGAGTTTTTCCGCTATTGCTTACAGCACCATCGGAAGAAAAAAGCACAAAGCCTGCCGCAGATCCTAAGTTCGGACTTTCAGCTATACTGAATTGTGCAACAAAAAGCAGTAAAAGAGCTGTTGCGGTATGGAGTAAATTTGTTTTCATAATGTTTTTTTTACGTCGGAACAATATTATTCCAACAAAGCAAAGGTGAGGATATTTAAACTATAAAGTTTATACATGAAAAGTAAAAAGTTACATCTTTCACTGAATA
This sequence comes from Paludibacter sp., assembly GCA_034927635.1. Classification (GTDB taxonomy): domain Bacteria; phylum Bacteroidota; class Bacteroidia; order Bacteroidales; family Paludibacteraceae; genus Paludibacter. Next base: position 4,662 of record JAYFPP010000109.1, on the reverse strand, counting down.
TTGTGACAAATGCCCGTCATGCAAACAAGTTGCATAACGGGTTATTTGATATCAGAAAGGAGATATTATCAGTTTAAGATAAGTTTTCCCGTTTGAATATTTTCATTTGAACGAGTCAGATGATAGAAATATACTCCTGCAGGAAAATTAGTTTGTATAAATGTCCTCTGATTTGAAAGCACCTTGTTTAAAACCAGTTTACCGATAGTATTGTATAGTTTTATTCCGGTAGTGTAAACAGTTGAAAATTCATTTAAAGTTACTACCAATGTATTGTTCGATGCATTAGGATAAAAAACACTCACTTGATTTTTCGTAACTGTATTGTCTGAGATAGCGGTAGTTACAGTACTACAGCCCGGAGTCATGGTAACAGTTGCTGCATCGGTACTCACAGCCCCATTGGTCGTCAATGCCCGTCCTTCAATTGTACTGCCATTACCTATAGAGATGGCGCCATCTTTTGAAACAATTGTTCCGGTAAAGCTGGTGTTCGCTGCCAGATCTACAGCTCCTACAACTTTCCAGAATACATTTTTCGCCTGTGCACCATTTGTCAATATCACCTGCGCGTTGATCACCGTTGAGAAGGCACCGGTAACGTGAAAAATAAAAACTGCCTCTGAATTACCCTGTGCATCTAAATAAAGATTACCGGTCAGTATCGTCGCAGCATTCAGTAAATAAGCCTGTGCATCCAGAATCATATTGTTTCCGAGCAGGGCAGGATTTGCCAGTTGCGTATCATACGACATTGCATTCAGTTCATTATATACCGTATTTACATCGTTGGCAGCTATGCCGGTCGAAACGTCAGGAGAAAGGTGTATTTCACCTGTTACATTCAGCGGATTAAACCCTGTGCTTGTACCCAGATTTGTTCCGATATCTCCGAAAACATTGGTATTGTTTACATTGGTTATTTCTCCACTGGCCGAAAACAAAGCATAGCAATCGGTTGTCAGTAAATCGGGAGCTACTGTAGCTGTCTGCGATGTATTTTGACTGACAGCATTTTTTTGCGCCAGGCTATATTGTGGTACAAGCAACAAGGAAAGCGCCGTAATAAAGTAAAGTAAATTCTTTTTCATAATTGATAATCATTTACGTTGCAACAGAAGTATTGCAACACGACAAAGGTGACATAAATAAATTACCGGAGTGTTACATAACAATGGCTAATAATTGCAACTTTCACTGATTGAACCCCGGAACTAATTATTTAACCACATATGTCACAAGAGAAAACATAGTTAATTCCTACATCAGATCCAGATTTACTTATGTGACTAATGTGGTTATTTTTTAATTTCTTTTTTCCTGATTTTAAAAATAGCGATTACCGGCATGGTGTCGCCCAGCAAGTAACCAATCGGTTTGAGTGGTTCAATATGGTCGCAGATTACTTTGATGATGGCAGTAATGGGGATGGATAGAAACATGCCGGCCACACCCCATAAGGCACCGCCTGCCAACACCGCCACAATGGAAACCAGGGCATTGATTTTTACTTTTGATGCCACAATTTTTGGTACAATATAGTTATTGTCGATTAACTGAATAAAATAATAAACGGCCATCACATAAAGTACAAACCAGGGCGAGTCCTTGGTTACTAATGCAATCATCATTGGTATAGCAACCGCTATAAGGCCGCCGATATAAGGAATGAGATTGAGCAACGCGCCCAACACGCCAATCAGGATGGCGTAATCAATACCTAAAATCAGTAACCCAACCGAATCGAGTATGGCAACAAGGATAAACTCAATAAATAATCCGATGAGATAACGCTGTACAACAGTTTTCGTTTGGGTAACAATCACTGTGACTTTACTTCGTCGATCGGCGCCAAAAAGCTGATGAATAAACTCCATCAATAATGGTTGGTAAAATAGGATCAAAAAGATATACACCGGAACTAAAAATACAGCTACCATGCCATTACCGGCAGAAATCAATGTTTGTCCGATAACAGAACTGCTTGAATCAAGTAAGTCAGCTTTCGTTTCAGCCATCCACGTATTAACTTTCCCGGCACTGATATCGAAGTATCCCGGCACCCAATCAATCGTTTCATTGATCAGACCGGTGATTTTTTCCACAAATACCGGCCATGATTCGCTAAAACGACTAAGCTGCGAAAAGATAAACATTCCGAAAGCGCCAAGTAAGGCCAAAGACAGCAGCAAGGTGATAATAATTGCCAATATCCGGTTTATCTTTTTTCTTACAAAAAAATTTACCACCGGATGAAGTACGATGGCAATGATGGTTCCAAAGATAAGCGGTACAATGATTCCCTGACCGATGGATAACATCAGCACGAAAACATAAATTCCGATCAACAACAGGGAAGTTTTCGCTATAAAAGGAAGTTTAATTGCTGCATTCATTTTTATCGGCATAAACTATATCATACATCATATCAATCAAAACAATACTGTTTAAAATACTTAACCATATAAGTCATATAAGTTACATGTAAGATTTTCATATCTTTAGCTTATATGTAACTTATATGACTTATATGGTTTGAAATATTTATTTTTTTACAATCTAAATGAAAGCCCGAGTTTGCCGCCATTGAAAGCATTTCCACCACCAAATTCGAGATTGATACCCAAACTGTTGGTAAAGTAATATCTGGCGCCTACCTGACCTCCCAGCCCTAATCGTGAACTCCTGTTGCCGGTATAACCATCGGGAGATGTCCACAAGTAAATACCTACATTTGCCCCTGCATAAACATCCCATCTTGGCGAAATATTAAACAGATTATTGAAGTGGTAGTTGGCATTACCCGAAATTCCTACGATATTGTGATTATAATAATCGTTTTCCCAATTTTCATTATAAGCACGATACGATAATTCAGCACCTAGGGTTACATCGCGCAATACTGCATGATCGAATCCGATGTAAACCGGAATACCGGTATCGGACAAACCAAACCCGATGTTTAACTGTGAACTACCCAGATACAAAGGACTTTGACTAAATGCAAATCCTGTTGTCATCAAAACGAGGGAAAGGGAGATAATTAATTTTCTCATGATTGCTTGTATTTATACAATTTCCTACTCATAAGGCTTTTCGGTGTCGCCTCGACTTGACCTCTCAAAATGATCAGCTTTGTCAATCGTTTTTTTTAGTGGGGTCTGATCTCCACTTTTACATCACTTTGATTTTTTTCAGTAAGTATCGGCTATTATCTCAAATAATCGGTTGTCAATATTACTTCCGAATAAGAAGGATAAAGCAAATTAGCATCATCTTCAGCAGTAATCATGATTTTCGAAGGTTGAAATGCTGATACTGTTTCGAAACTGGCATCCAAAGAATTTGAGGTGTTGATCTGACCAATGTTCTTAGCCCTGTTATCAGCTGTCACCAGCCAGACAACATAAGTACTTCTGGGAGGAGTGAGTCTATCTGATCCTGCCAAATCGTACACATTGATTTTGATGACATAATTTTTATTAAAGTCTTTTGAAATCTGTACCGAACCCCTTGCAGCAGGAACAACAGCAGAACTAAGGAACTGGGCCTTGGTTGAACATGACCCTAAAGTGATAATTACTATGACGCTTGCTAATAAAGCAAGTAATGTCAGTTTTAATTTTCTTGTTTTCATTTTTTTTTGTTTTTATGGTTTATTGATAGGAAAATTCATATCCAAACTCACTTATTTGTTTGATTTTTTCAACAAAAATAATCCTGCGCCAACCACCATCACGGCAACGCCGGCAAATGGTGACCAACTTAAACTATGTGGTTGCTCCCGGGTAATTTCGACAACACCCAGATCAGCCACTTTCTCCTTTGTGAAAAACTGAAAAGTTGTAAAGATGGTCAATACTAAACCTAGTATGAAAATGATCGTACCTGTTGTTTTCATTTTTATTAAATTTATTTTTAAAATTTCTGATGAACAATTTATTGGATTATCAATCTATTTGTACATCCGGTAATTATTTTCTGTTTTCCGACATTCTTGTTATAGCCAGTTTTATCTCTTCAATATCCTGATTGACAATTGCTTTGAATTTTTCCCATTTATTAACATCACTTTCCTGATATTCAGAAATACTTACTTTTAAAGCAGCATTCTTTTGTTCAAGTTCATTCAGTTGTTTTTCATAATTTGTTCTAACTTCAATTCTTTCAGCTTTCATATTCGTTTTCAGAGCTGCAATTTTCAAATCATTTTCCACAAGTTTAGCTTCCGCTTCCATTTTGTAGCGTGCGTACTCATTGATTGAATCATTTACAGCTTTATCAAGACCCTGCTCAGCTTCCAATACATTTTCTTTTGCATCTTCAAGAACTTCCGCCTTTTTTGATGGTGAGTTTGTACAGCTCACTATTCCCAGCATCGCGATACCGGTTAACATTGCTACTTTAAATCTAATTGTTTTCATTTTTCTTTTATTATTTATTATTATTCGGAATCTCTGTCCTGATTTCTTTTTCTGAATATCAACGAACTGATTCCGGTGATGATATTGATTATATTATTGTCGATTACCATTGTTGTAAAACGCTCCACCATCATAGCGCTCAGATAGCCTTTGATACTGCGGTTTTTACCCAGTACTAAACCGGTAATCAGGTTCAGCAACATATTCAGCCCGGTTTTTAAAAGTTCCTTTGGCTGAT
>JAYFPP010000276.1:0-17501 GCA_034927635.1 Paludibacter sp. | reverse complement strand
TTTGTTTCTGTCCCCGGAATGGTGGCAGCGAGTGGATTCTCCTATCTCCAAATGGTGCTGGGCTTTGCCGTCGGGCAACTGATTATTGCTTTTGTGTTGATTCCGTTGTTTTATAAAATGAATCTGGTTTCGATATACGAGTATCTTGAAAACCGTTTCGGGATGTCGACTTACAAAACCGGTGCATGGTTTTTCTTCGTTTCCAAGATGCTGGGAGCCTCCATCAGGCTTTTTATTGTATGTGTGGTACTGCAACTGCTGGTTTTCGGGCCGCTGCAACTGCCTTTTGTGCTGAACCTGATCTTCACGGTAGGCATTGTATGGCTCTACACTTTCAGAGGTGGAGTTAAATCACTCATTTGGACCGATTCTCTGAAGACTTTCAGCCTGATTGTTACTGTCGGCCTGTGTATCTACTATATTGCCAGTAATTTGGGAGGTGATTTGTTTGGGATTATTGGTGCTTCGGATATGTCAAAAGTATTCTTTTTTGAAGATGTCAACGATAACCGTTATTTCTTTAAACAGTTTCTGGCGGGTGTTTTTACGGTAATTGCCATTACGGGACTGGATCAGGATTTAATGCAGAAAACGCTGAGTTGCAGGAACTCTCGCGACTCGCAGAAGAATATGATTACGGGAGGTGTTTTGCAGGTGTTTGTCAATCTGCTTTTCCTGATGCTGGGAGTGTTGCTCTATACATTCGCAGCAAAAAATAATATCACGCTTCCTGAAAAAGGAGATGAAGTTTTTCCACTCCTTGCTACACAAGGTTATTTTCCTGTAATAGTGAGCATTCTGTTTGTGGTAGGATTGATCTCGGCAGCTTATGCCGCTGCAGGTTCGGCGCTTACTGCCCTTACTACATCTTTTGTTATTGATATCCTTGAAACTCCGAAGAAAAAAACGGATGAAGAGGTGTCGGTTGTTCGAAAAAGAGTACATCTGGGGATGGCTGTGGTGATGGCAGTGGTAATTTTCGCTATCAACATGTTGAACAATGCTTCGGTAATTGATACAGTTTATAAATTAGCCAGTTATACTTACGGCCCTTTGCTCGGGATGTTTGTGTTCGGGATATTTGTGAAGAAAAAGGTAAAAGACCGTTATGTACCCTGGGTGGCTCTTGCATCACCGGTATTGAGTCTTATCTTCGACCTCAATTCAAGAGAATGGTTCAATGGTTATGTGTTCAGTCACGAACGCCTGATCCTGAATGCTTTCTTTACATTCATCGGATTGTGTTTGCTTATTAAAATGGAGAAATAAAATAATTAATTGTCGAACTGTAAAACGGTATTTTTTTACACATCTACACGTCTACACATCTTCACCCCTAAACGCTTCAACAATCTTGCGGCACAATCATCTGTATAGCTCCGGGAAGTATTTTTATACTAACAGGAGGTGCGTAATGTACCACAATGCCATCAGCTTCAAAATAATTACCGTTTTGGGTGGTCAGGGAGAGTTCTGAAGTGCGGAATGATTCTATGACCGGATGTTGAAGTATTTTTCCGTTGAACACCAAAGGCAATGCTGTAATGATATCTTTAAATGAAGGTGTACGAGCCATCATTACGTCAAATAATTCGTCGTAAGGAAGCGCGTCAGGATTTTGTTTCATGCCTCCGCCGCTGTAACAACCGTTAGCAATGTTCATGGTGAACAGAACATCCTCAATTTGTTTTTCCACCGCAATTAGCTTTGCCGGTTTGGGTTTGAATTTGAACACCGCCCATACCAGGGCGATTAAATATAATAAAGCGTGACTACCTACATAGCGTTTCAGTCGGTTGGTGTTGTGAGCAACAGTAGCATCCAACCCGAAACCTATTGAATTGATGAAGAAGCGGCTTTGCGGCTCACCTTCCAGCATAAAATCAGCTCTTCCTATGTCGATTTTTTTGCTTTCTCCTTCCAGAAAAATCTTTATGGAATGTTTGTAGTCTCTTGTCAGTCCCCAAAATCTGGCCCAGTCATTACCTGTACCTCTTGGTATCAGTGCAATTTTTAATTCGTGGTGATGTTGAATTCCTGCGCCGAAAATACCGTTAATCACTTCGCTGAGCGTGCCATCACCACCTACAATAAGAAAATTGTAAAAATTGTTTTTTGCGAAATTCTGTGCAATCAATACAGCATGTCCTGCAAATTGTGTAGTACGGTGTTCATAGGTAATGCCTGCTTTCTCAAGTTGTTTGAAAAGATAATTCATCTGCACCCTGAAATTCTTCTTGCCGGATTTCAGGTTGATAATGACTGCCCATTTATCCGACCCGTTCATAATGTGCCTTTTGAATTGAGATACAGATCAAGTAAAGTGATGGCTGCCATTGCTTCAACAATGGGTACTGCACGTGGCAATACACATGGATCATGTCTTCCTCTGGCCTGTAAATCCACCTCGTTAAGTTCTTTATCTACGGTTTCCTGTTTTTTGGAGATGGTGGCAACAGGTTTGAACAGCACCCTGAAATAGATGTCTTCGCCATTGCTGATTCCTCCCTGAATTCCTCCGGAATTATTGGTTTTTGTATGTATCTTATCTCCGGATTTGAAAAAAGGATCATTCATTTCTGAACCTCTGAGTGCAACTCCATTGAAACCTTTTCCATAATCAAACCCGTGAGATGCGTTGATACTCAGCATTGCCTGTGCCAGTCGTGCCTGTAATTTATCGAAAATTGGTTCGCCCCATCCGGCAGGAACCCCTTTTATTACGCATGAAATGATTCCTCCGGTGGAATCTCCTTCTTTCTTGAGTGCAGAAATGTATTCAATCATTTTTTCTGCCACATCAGCTTCAGGGCAACGGACGATGTTGCTTTCAATCAAAGTTAAATCTGCTGATTCGTGTGTTAGAGTCATCGCAATTGGTCCTACTTGTGAAGTATAGGCTGTAATCTCAACACCCAGCTTATGTAAAACCAATTTGGCGATTGCCCCGGCAACTACCCTGGAAGCTGTTTCCCTTGCCGAACTACGACCTCCTCCACGATGATCGCGTATACCATACTTTTGTTCATAGGTATAATCGGCGTGCGAAGGCCTGTAAATGTCTTTCAGATGGTCATAATCTTTGCTGTGCTGGTTCTGATTCCAAATGATGAATGCAATTGGAGTTCCGGTGGTTTTACCGTCAAAAACTCCGGATAAAAATTCAACCTTATCGTCTTCTTTTCTGGGTGTTGCAATGGATGATTGTCCGGGTTTTCTCCGGTCCAGTTCCTGTTGAATGAATGATTCGTCCAGCTCAATACCTGCCGGACAGCCATCAACTATGCCACCTATACCTTTTCCGTGTGATTCCCCGAAAGAAGTAAAAGTAAATAATTTCCCGATTGAATTTGACATGGTTTGTTTATAGTTTAATAGTTTAAATGTTGAAGTGTAATTGTATAGATGTGTAATCGTGAAGGAGTGTAGATGTTTATAGGTGTAATCTTTACAGAATTACACCCCTACACGTCTACACCCCTACACCCCTACACAACCAACCCCTACACCTTAATGGCATCCGCAGCCCGAGCCACAGCTACCGCCTTCTTTCTCATCGTCGCAGCCGCAGTCATCACTACCGCAACCACCGCTTCCGCATCCGCAACCACCTCCCGTCAGGGCGGCGAGTTCTTTCTCAGATGCGTCGCGTACTTCTATTACAGAGCCTTTAAAGTGAAGAGTTTCACCTGCCAATGGGTGATTTAAATCTACCTTCACATGGGTGCCTGTTACTTCTACGACCTGTGCATTCAGACGGTTACCTTCTGAGTCCATCAAAGGTACGACATTTCCTGCAAAAATCATTTTTTCATCTAATTTTCCATCAATCTCAAAGATAGAACGGTCTAAATCAAGCACATTTTCGTCTTCATATTCACCATATGCATCATCTACTCCAATGACAAAATCAAAATTGTCGCCGGCTGATAATCCGAATAAGTTTTCTTCAAATTTGGGTAACATCATACCTACGCCGTAAATAAAGCTCAATGGTTTTTCGGCGGTCGCTTTTTCCATTAATTCTAATTCTCCTTCTTTTTCACCGTCAACGAATAATTCGTATGTTGCTGAAACCGATTTGTTTGCTGTAATCTTCATTGTTTATTATTTATTAAATTGTTTTTTTTCTTCAAAACCTGCGATGTATATAACCTAATACCATGTAATATTGTTCACCCCGTATTCGCTTCTTTTGTCATATTTCAGGTCGGACAACATGCTGGCATTCACACCAATGTGAAAATTGTAGGATTTGTAAGTACCAAAAGGAACAATGCTGGCAGACATATTCCAGCAATGCAGGCTTCTGTTGACTGAAATACTGGTGTAGGTGAATTGTTTGGCTCTGAAATCATAGCTTGAATTGCCGCTGATGCGCCAGTTTGGAGTAAGCGAAATGTTGCCATTCAAACTCAGGTTATGATTGAATTCCATCTCGTATTCCATTTTATCCTTATTGAAAATACTTGAATTTCCGTACCTGATGGAATAGTTGATACTGAAACTCCAGGGGATGGCGATTTTTGTATATCCGTCACTCGAAATTTCGGTGGCAGTCTTATCGGCATCCTTCCCCGGAATTTGCTGTGAAAGGTCGGACTGATTACCATCAGTATTTTCCTGTTCCGGAGGTGTAGCTGAGTTTTTTTTGTTGTCAGTATCTTTTTTGCCAAACCATTTGTTAAATGTATCGTTGCTGAAAGTGTAGCTATAGGAGGTGCTGGTTCCCTGAAACCGCGGAAACATACCGTTGTTCCATCTCAGTTGATTTATTCTTACCGGGTTTCCTGATGAATTTAAACCGAACATATAGGGGTCGAAACTGGTACTCAGACTCAATGAATAGCTTTTGGAGAGTTTAAGTCTTACACCTACCGAAAATTGCGACCAGCGCATCGAATCTGCCGCAAGATTATAACTGCCGCCGATGTTAAGACTCTCAATCAGACTGACTATTTTAAACGGACTTGTGCCGGTAGTATCTTTGTCATTTCTGACTTTCATTTCAAGATTATTGCCTAAAGAAAAGTTGATGCTACCGGATTTGCCTTTTCCGGGTGCCCCGTACAATGCGCCGGCAAATCTGGAATATTCTACTTCAGAATTGGTATAAACATTCGGATCTGTTTTTGAACGTACACTTTTTGTGTAACTGTCATAATATCCCCACATCGGGTCGCCAAAGTCGGGGGTATATCCAAAACCGATACTCGGAGACATTAAATGTCTGATTCTATCAATTTTATCTCCGAATAATGAACGCAGGGGGATGTAAAATCCGTATAATTTGGTTGATGCAGATACACCCATACTGAAATCGAAAACACGGTAAAATCCGTCCGTAGTATCATTAACTTCTTTTTGTGTAGCTGTGTCCCAAGATTTATCTATGGAACGAAGGTACCATCTTTCGGTGTAAGTAATGTTGGGAGAGATGTTGATGTATTTAAATAGGTTAAAAGTTGCAGATACCGGGATGTTATGTTTCATACCGTTTCGCCAGTCGCGTGTAAATGAGGAAGACAGCAGTTTGTTTTCTTTGGTGTCGATGCTATTGGCAAAAGCACCGGAATAGGACATGGTGATTTTCTCGTACCATCTTTCGGGACCTACCGGATTTTTTCTCTTAAATGGATAAAATCTGCTGTAGGAAAGGTTGATATTTGGTAAACTCAGATTGATGGTGGAGTCTTTTGTCCTCTGGTTGATAAGCATGCTCCCGGAGATATTCAGCGAAGGCAGGTCGGAGAATCTTTTTGTAAAGGAAATGCTTGAACTTTTCGTGTTTTCCGAGTTTAATTCGGGACGATAATAAGCGTTGACATTGCTTCTGTTATATCCGCTGGTTGAAAAATTGACACTCGATGAAAAGGTGAAGTTGGGATTCGCTTTGGCATCCTGCGAATGCGACCACCGTATACTCATATTGTTGGCTTTGTTGTAGTCCGACATGCCTTTTTCTCCCGTTACATCCTCGCGGTAGCTTACACTGAGGTTGCCCCTGTATTTATATCTTTTTGTATAACTCGTTGTTGCCGATAAAGCCCAGGTGCCCTTGGTGTAAATGTCCCCCCTGAGCTCCAGATCCATATAGTCGTTGATGGCAAAATAATATCCTCCGTTGGTAAGTCCGAAACCTCTTGTCAACTCGTCAGTATAATTAGGCATCAGTACTCCGGAAGAATATTTACTTGAAAAAGGGAAAAATCCAAAGGGCAACGCTATTGGCAAAGGTACATCGGCGATAACCAAATGTGCCGGTCCGGTAACGATGTATTCGCCTGGCTTCACTTTTCCTTTCGAGATGCTCAGATAAAAATCAGGATGGTCGTGATTCTCACAGGTGGTATATTTTCCCCCGGTCATACAAAAAAGATTGTCTTCGGTTTTTTTAGTTCTATCGCTGATAATATAGCCTTCACCTTCCTGTGTAACTACATGACGGATATAACCTTTTTTTGATTTCAGGTTGTACATCAGCTCTTTAGAGTTATATGATGATTCTCCCTCACTAAAAACCGGCTCGCCAATGACTTCTCCTTTTTCGTTTTTTGTACCTTTTGCATACACGAGACTGCTATCAATTTTCACCCGTACAAAATCAGCTTTGAGGGTAATGGTTTGATAGTTTATTTCAGTGTCACCATGTAAGAAAGCAGTTCCATTTCCCAACAGGACGATGGAATCATTTGCCTTGTACTTTATTTCGGCATCAATCTGGGTAGGTTTTTTTTTGGTGTTGGATGTAGTATCCGAAGCCTGAGCGTTTTGTGAATGGGCCGAAAATGAAAAAGCCATCATACAAAATAGTAGAATGACTGAAACGATATGATTAAAAATCAATAAAATAAAGGATTTCATCCGGCCGGGCTGAGCGTTTTATATAAAGTGCAAAATTAGTCAAAAAAAAGCAGTTGTCTTATTTAATAACTTTTTTTTATAATAAATTTGAAAAATTACCGCTGAACAGTCGGAAAAAATCGGATAAAATCGTACTTTTGCATATATTTTCAGTTTAAAAATCAATATCAGGAGATTTATGAAGTGTAAAATACCAACAAAGTATTTCTTTCTTTTTTTCTTTTTTGCTGTTGCCTTGCTCAATGGTGAACTGCATTCTCAAAAAAAGGAGTTTGTACTTGTGCTGGATGCAGGACATGGTGGCCGTGACCCTGGTGCTGTGGGTAAGTTTTCTAAAGAAAAGGACATTACCCTATCAGTAGTAAGGTTAGTGGGAAATTTGGTAAATGAAAGACTGCCGGATGTGAAAGTGGTATATACGCGGAAAACTGATGTCTTTATTCCATTGGAAGAACGGGCATCCATTGCCAATAATCATCATGCCGACATGTTTATCTCTATTCATGTTAACGCAGCCAAAAGCTCAGCTGCCTATGGTGCTGAAACATTTACCCTCGGGCTCGCAAAAACACAATCAAACTTAGATGTGGCCATGGCTGAAAACTCAGTAATGTTGCTTGAGGATGATTATAAAACAAAGTATCGTGGTTTTGATCCTTCATCAGTAGACTCTTACATCATGTTTGAATTTATGATGGATACCTATCTCGATAACAGCATAACTTTTGCAACAGATATACAAAAGCAATTTACACTGGGAGCAAAGAGATTTGACCGTGGTGTTCGACAGGCAGGGTTTTGGGTGTTGCACCGTTCTGCCTGCCCGAGTGTACTGATTGAATTGGGATTTATATCGAATTATGCTGAAGAAATGTTTCTTGCAAGTAACAGCGGCCAGAATGAAATGGCCGAATCAATTTATAAAGCATTTGCCAAATATAAGAAAAATCATGATAAGAAGCTGAATTATTCAGCGGATGATACGCCGGTACAGCAAAACCGACAAGAACCAAAACCGGCTGATACTGTCGAAAGTAAAGCCGAACCACCATCGGTACCCATTGAGATAAAAGAAGATGTCCCGGTATTTAAAATTCAGATCAAAGCATCTCCGGTTGCCCTCAAAAGTAATCATGCAGAATTTAAAGGATTGAAAAATGTTGAGCATTTTAAAGAAGGAGGTATGTATAAATATACCTATGGGGCAGAAACAGAATACCCGAAAATTACCAAACTGAAAAATGATATCAGTGCTAAATTTCCGGATGCTTTTGTTATTGCATTTGTTGGTGAAAAGAAAATTACGGTTGCTGAAGCTTTAAAGTATAAAAAATCAAAGAATTAAACTGTTGTTGAACGAAATGAATATGAAATTATTGATTCAGTTATTTCATTATGAGTTGCATAATACAGGTAAGAAATAAAATATAAGCATATGAAAAAAATAAAAATTACAAGAGAAGTCAGGGTGGGGTTGATGACTGTCGCAGCGATATTTATACTTTATTTCGGCTTAAACTTCCTGAAGGGAATAGATGTTTTTTCTCCTATAAACTACTATTATGGTGTGTATGAAAATATTGACGGACTCGTACCTTCATCACCGGTATATATTAAAGGTTACAAAGTGGGTCAGGTTGAGGAAGTACATTATGACTTCACAAAATCAACTCCCTTTGTTGTTAAAATTTCGGTGAGTAAGGATATTGCCTTGCCGGAAGGAACATCCATTGAATTGTTTGACGATGGATTGATGGGAGGAAAGGCAATTCAGTTGATTTATGCTCCAATGGCTGATGCTAAAGTCTTGCATGAGTCTGGTGATACCTTGCAGACTCAGGTGGGTAACGGATTGATGGATCAGTTGGCCGGTGACCTTATGCCTAAAATTGAAAGCATCGCTACCCAGGCGGATTCCCTTCTACGATCAGTGCGTTTGCTGGTTGATGGCGGATCGGTGCAAAACAGCCTCAGCTCAATCGAAAAAACGACTGCCGATTTGGCCGTAAGTTCTTCGGCACTCAAAAAAATGATGCAAAAGGATATGCCGGAAATTATTGAAGATGTAAATGTCCTGACGGGTGATTTCAGAATTATTAGTGGAAATCTGAAAAAAATTGATTTTGCTTCTACTTTTAATAATGTTGATCTCACCATTAAAGATCTGAATCATATTACCGGACAAATCAAAAATTCAGAAGGAACTCTGGGATTGCTGGTGAATGATAAATCTCTCTATTTGAATCTTGCCAATACAGCAAGCAGTGCTGATAAGTTGCTGATTGACTTGCAGAAGAGCCCTAAGAGATATGTTCATTTCTCACTTTTCGGATCAAAAGAAAAATAAGGATTAATTTAAAATAGTTCTAAATAGCATAAAATTTTACATTTTTTTTTATTACTGTTTTTTGAGTGATTAACGCCTGAATATGCAAGAGTTTGGGCATTTTTCATCACTCAATTCGTAAAAAATCTATTAAATTGTTAAATTGCTTATATTCAATTGAATTTTGTGTTTTTTGTATCTATTTTGTTGATTGTCAGTTGTTTGTTGTAATGCATTGAAAATTAGACCTATGTAGAAAGTATAAATGACCCGAAAAGTTAGTGAGGTTTGTTATTTCAAAAATGTTTCAGAAATTTGTAACCCTGCTAATCGCAATAAGAAAATCACATGCTTTTCAAGCAAAATGATTTTATCCTAAAATATTAATAATTTAAGTATAAATTTAAAAATTTTCTATCTGTCTGATATGATGTCTAACTTGCCTGAAAAATTGTGGAATAAGTGCCTGGAGGTTATCAAGGATAATATTAGTGAAGCATCATATAATACGTGGTTTACACCGATCATTCCTTTGCAATACGATAAAAATGTATTTGTATTGCAGGTTCCAAGTCAGTTTTTTGTTGAATATATTGAAGAGAAGTACATTGATTTATTGCGAATGACGCTGTACAGGGTGGTTGGAAATGGTACGCGACTTGAATATCGCGTCATGATTGATCAGACAACCGGTGCTGGTACCAGAATTCCGAGTGAAGGAAACAATGAGAAACCAAAACCTGTCAATACTTCGTCTAATTACATCAGTCCCTATCATAAGCCCCGTTTGCCGGAAATCGACCCACAGTTGAATCCTACCTACAATTTTAATAATTTAATTGAAGGTAACAGCAATAAACTGGCGCGTACTGCCGGAGTAAGTATCGCTAATGAACCGGGTAAGACTATTTTTAATCCTTTATTCGTATATGGACAGTCGGGTGTGGGTAAAACCCATTTGGCGAATGCCATCGGTGTGATGACTAAACAGCTACACCCTGAAAAAAGAGTGCTGTATGTTTCTGCGAACACTTTCCAGATACAATATACTGATGCCGTAAGAAGTAATTCGGTTAATGACTTTCTGAATTTCTACCAGACGATAGATGTGCTTATCGTGGATGATATTCAGGAATTTGCGGGTAAAACAGCTACACAGAACACTTTCTTTCATTTGTTCAATCATCTGCATCAGACAGGTAAACAACTTGTGCTGACATCCGACCGTTCTCCACTGGTATTGGTGGGGCTTGAACAAAGGTTACTCACCCGCTTCAAGTGGGGTTTGTCGGCCGAAATAGAAAAACCTGATTTTGAATTGAGAAAAGCAATTCTGGAAAATAAAATTTATCGCGACGGACTTGAGATTCCTGAGGAAGTGGTGAATTATATTGCTGATCACGTGACTGATAATGTACGGGATTTGGAAGGTACACTTGTATCACTGCTGGCACACTCAACACTGGCTAATATTTCTATTGACCTGCGTCTGGCAGAGAAAGTGGTAAGTCGTATTGTTAGTATCGTTCCAAAAATCAACACGGTTGAGAGAATTCGTGATATCGTGTGCGATTATTTCTCTCTTTCAGTGGACGCAATTTCAACAAAAAGCAGAAAAAGAGAAGTGGTACAGGCCCGCCAGATTGCCATGTACCTGTCAAAACAAATGACTAAAAATTCACTTTCATCCATTGGCGACCTGATTGGTCAACGTGATCATGCCACGGTGTTGCATGCCTGTAAAATTGTCGGTGATTTAATCGAAATTGATAAGAGCTTCAGATCCAGTGTAAGAGAGATTGAGGCGAAACTGAAAGGGTGAGAAAAGCTAATAGGGAAGAACTAATAGCGAATAGCTAATAGCATTAGTGAAGTTAATGAATAGAAACGCCATTTATGGCGTTTTTTGTTTTTTACCATTTTTAATTTGATGCAGGAGGATGGTATTTCGCCGAAAAATATTATTTTTACATCGAAATTAAAAACAAAACTCTATGGTATATAAATTTACACTTTTATCGGATGAAGCAGATAATTTTGTACGTGTTATCTCAATTGATTCGGAAGCAACTTTCTTAGATTTACATTATGCCATTCTGGATGCTGTAAAATATGAGAAGAATCTTCTCACGACCTTTTTTATCTGTTCTGATGACTGGGAAAAAGGTCAGGAAGTGACTTTGATGGAAATGGAATCGAGCTCCGAATATGATAACCTGGTAATGGAAGATACGAAGCTGGAAGACTTGCTCTCAGATGAAAAACAAAAGTTGTTATATATCTTTGATTTGATGACTGAAAGAGCATTCTTTATGGAGTTGACGGAAATTGTTCCGGGTATCAGAATGAGCAAACCTGAATGCGTTAGTTCAAAAGGAAATCCTCCTGTGCAGGCTACTTCTGAGGAAGAATTTATTGCCGGCTCTAAGCTGAATATTGATGAGAACTTCTATGGTGATGAAGATTTTAATCTGGACGAACTGGACGAAGAAGGTTTTGGCGACATGAATTTTGATGATACCAGCTTATTTAATGACGACAAATTTTGATTCATCTTCCTTTATTGCTAAATATCCCGATACATTGATTGTTTTGCTCGGACCTACGGGTGTGGGCAAAACAAATATCAGTTTTAAACTGGCTGAAAAATTTACATCTCCTATTATCTCTTCGGATTCACGACAATTTTATAAGGAACTTAAAATCGGTACAGCTGCTCCAGGTGATGAAGAGCTTTCATTGTTTAAACACTATTTTGTAGCGTCACACTCTGTTTTTGATGTGTATAATGCCGGTCAGTATGAGCAGGATGTGCTTAAGCTACTTGGCGGGCTTTTCCTGAAACACCCGGTGGCTTTGCTTGTAGGAGGATCGATGATGTATATCGATGCAGTTTGTAATGGCATGGATGATATACCTTCAGTGAATGATGAAATCAGAAATCGATGTCAACAACTTTATGCAGATAATGGACTTGATTATATTCAGAACGAACTAAAAAAACTTGACCCGGAACATTATAGTCAGGTAGACCTTCAAAACCCGAAACGTGTACTGCATGCTCTTGAAATATGTATGCAAACGGGGAAACCTTATTCTTCGTTCCGGAAAGGGGAGAGAAAACCACGCAACTTCAATGTGCTTAAGATCGGCTTAAACCGCCCCCGCCCTGAATTGTATGAACGTATCAATCATCGTGTGGATCTGATGATGGAAGCCGGTTTGCTACAGGAAGCATCTCAGTTTTATCCGTACAAACATTTGAACACCTTAAATACGGTAGGTTATAAAGAGTTGTTTGATTATATGGATGGAAAATGTTCGCTGGATGAAGCTGTGCAAATGATAAAACAGGATTCCAGAAGGTATGCAAAACGTCAAATGACCTGGTTCAACAGGGATAAAGATATTTTCTGGTTCCATCCTGATGATGTCGGCGGAGTGGTTCGTTTTATTGATAATGTGTTGCAAAAGAAATAATTCTTTTTTATTTATTGTAGATTGTCGCTGTTTTTATATGCAAGGAAAATTAATCATATTAGGTGCGGGTTCGGCCTTACCAACCCGCAATAATTTTCCGACTTCACAGATACTGGAGTTGAGAGAAAAGCAATATATGATTGATTGTGGGGAGGGAACTCAAATCAGGATGCGACAAATGGGTTTAAAAATAAACAGATTAGGACATATTTTCATCTCACATCTGCATGGTGACCATTGCTTTGGACTGATAGGATTGATCTCATCCTTTGGAATGTTGAACAGGACCGCTGACTTGTACATACATGGACCTGTTGGGATTACCGGATTATTTGAACCCCAGATTGCTTTTTTTTGTGAAGACCTCCCGTTTAAATTGATTTTTGAAGAATATGACACCAGGCTTAATGCGCTGATATTTGAGGATCGTTCTGTCGCTGTTTATTCTATTCCGTTGAAACACCGTGTCCCATGTAGCGGTTTTCTGTTTCGGGAGAAAGCGGCTGACCGCCATATCATACGCGAAATGATCGATTTTTATCAGGTGCCGGTATCACAAATTAACCTCATAAAAGGAGGAGCTGACTTCATAACACCTGATGGAGATTTGATACCCAACGAACGTTTAACATCTGCTCCCGAAAGTACTGTCAGCTATGCCTATTGCTCAGATACAGCTTATTCTGAAAAAATAATCCCGATAATAAAGGGGGTGGATTTGCTTTACCATGAAGCAACTTTTGCTGAAACGGAGAAAATCCGTGCAAAGAAAACCATGCATTCTACTGCTAAACAAGCTGCAACAATTGCGTTGAAGGCGGAGGTCGGCCAATTACTTATTGGGCATTTCTCTGCCAGATATGCCAATCAGCAAGTCTTACTTGATGAAGCAGTTTCCATATTCGAACATACTATCCTTGCTGAGGATATGTGTGTGTATGAGTTTTCTAACATTCGCTGATAGCCCTGATATTTTTTTTCAACTTTCTTCCTCTGAATATTGTTATAAATGCAATCGTTTGCGTTCATTTCTGTCGTTAAATCATTGTATTTATTAAGGTTGGTTTTTTCAATAAATTACATTTGTAGTCAATTATTTAAACTAAATGCTTTATGAGGAAATCTTTACTTTTATTGTGCCTTAGCATATTTACTTTATTGGCAGGGGCACAGATTATTGTCACAAATCCTGCTTTTGTCACAAAAGACTATACAGGGCAAATTGAAATTGTTTATGATGCCACCAAAGGAACCGCCGGTTTGAAAGATTATGCCGGGGCTGATGGAGTATATGCACATACGGGTGTCATCACTACTGCCAGCGCGACCGATAAAGACTGGAAACATGCGCCTGCCTGGGGAGATAATGCTGCTAAGTATAAGATGACTTCACTTGGCAGTAATAAATGGAAGCTAATCATAACACCTAATATAGCAGGATATTATGGGCTGACTACCGGTGAGGTTGTTAATAAACTGGCTTTTGTTTTCAGAAATGGAATCCCGACGGGAACTCCACCGAATCTTATCTACAAAGAAGGCAAAGACGTTGGGGGAACTGATATTTTTGTTCCATTATATGATGCAGGTTTGAATGTGGCATTTACAAGTCCGACTTCAAATCAAAGTGTAACTGCCGGTTCATCTGTTTCCTTTGTTGTTACCTCTTCATTGTCTGCCGATTTGAGCTTGTCGGTGAATGGCACAGTAGCCGCTTCTGTGGCAGGGGCAACAACATTGAGCCATACTTACCAGTTTGTAACACCAAATGACTATCTTGTTGTTGCTACGGCATCTGTTGGTGGTTCCACGGTATATGATACCCTGCGTGTCAACGTACCTTCTGCTGTTGTCACAGAAGCCCGACCTGCCGGAGTAAAAAACGGAATCAATTATAATAGTGATACTTCTGTTACATTGGTACTTCATGCACCTTTAAAAAGCAACGTTTTTGTAATTGGCGAATTCAATGACTGGTCAAAATTGAATGCTTATCAATTGAAGAAAGATGGAGAGTACTGGTGGATAACCATTAATAATCTAATTCCTGGTAAATTGTACGCTTATCAATACCTGGTGGATGGAAGTATCCGTATCAGCGATCCGTATACAGAACTGGTCTTAGACCCGTGGAACGATCCATGGATCAACGAGAAATACAATCGTTTCCCGAATCTTAAGGCTTATCCGGCAGGAAAAACTGAAGGGTTGGTAGCAACATTTCAAACGGCCAAAACTGCCTATAACTGGGAAGTAACAAACTTTGCTACCCCTTCACGCGATAATATGGTGATTTATGAACTGTTACTTCGTGATTTTACCGTTGAGAAGTCGCTTGAAGCAGCCATCACTAAACTTGATTACCTGAAAACGCTGGGAATAACAGCCGTAGAGCTAATGCCAATACATGAGTTTGATGGTAACGAGAGTTGGGGATATAATCCGAATCATTATTTTGCCCCCGATAAAGCATACGGATCTCCGGAAATGTACAAGAAATTTATTGATGAGTGTCACAAACGTGGCATGGCAGTAATTATTGATGTGGTTTTTAATCACGCCACAGGGAATAATCCTATGGCTGCACTTTTCTGGAATGCAGCTACCAGTAAAACAACTTCTTCCAATCCATGGTTCAATGTGGATGCTCCTCATCCCTACAGTGTTTTTCACGATTATAATCATGAATACGCTGGTACAAGGGATTATTTTAAAAGAGTGTTGCAGTACTGGATTCAGGAATATAAAGTTGATGGTTATCGTCTCGATTTGACTAAGGGCTTTACGCAAAATGCAAGTTCCGAAAGTACTGCGTCAAACTATGACCAATCGCGTGTCAATATCCTTACTGATTATTACAATGCTGCTAAAACGGTGAAAACTGATGTGATGTTTATTCTTGAGCATTTTTGTAATTATGATGAAGAATTGGCTTTGGCCAACAACGGAATGTATTTGTGGCGGAAGGTTAACAACGCATACTCTCAATCTGCCATGGGATATGCTGCAGATAGCGATTTTGGAGCAATGAACTCTTTACCACGTAAATGGGTGGGATATGCTGAAAGTCATGATGAGGAAAGGAATTTCTTTAAAGCGAAATCCTATGGGTCTGGTTCTGTAAAGACTGATTCTGTTTATAGGGTGAGCAGGGTACCTTTGAATATTGCTTTTGCCACTTTAATTCCCGGCCCTAAAATGTTGTGGCAGTTCCAGGAAATGGGCTACGATTATTCAATCGATTCACAGGGAGGAAGAACTAACGCAAAACCGTCAGCCTGGGGGTGGCTAAATTTAGCTCACAGAAAAGCCGCGTATGAAACCGCTGCAAAAATTATCACAATACGTAAGATGTTCCCTACAGCTTTTACAGAGGGTAATTTTGATTTGAAAACCGGTACTTCAGATTGGGAAAACGGAAGAGTAATTTCGTTGACTCATAGTGATCTGAATTTAGTCGTAATGGGTAATTTTAAACCTGATGCAGGAGCAACTGTGTATGCTACTTTCCCGAAAACGGGAATGTGGTACAATGCAATCACGGGTGAATCGACCTATGTTAGCAGTAATAATACATCCTATCCGGTAAATGCGGGTCAGGTGCTGATACTTGCCGATAGAAAAATTAATTTCGCCTCTGGTGTTGAAAAACCTTCTTTAGAAGAGAAAAATGACTTTTTGTATCCAACGGTAACTTCAGGCAGAGTGTACATTAAGAATGCCACTCACCAAAATGAACTGAAAGTGTTTAATGTTCAGGGGCAGGAAATCAAAACCCTGAGTAACGTAGGTGAGTTTGATTTATCTGAACTTCAGGCAGGTTTGTATTTGATAAAAATGAAAACATTATCCACAGAAGTGTCAGGGAAAGTACTTAAGTATTAATAATTAAAATGCACTAAAACAAAGAAGACCGATCATCAACCGGTCTTCTTTGTTTTAGTGCATTATTTGTTTTTTTTGTCCCCATCAAGTTTAAAGTTGATGGGTAAAGTATAACGTACACTTACATTTTTACCTTTTTGCTCACCTGGCGTCCATGCCGGCATTGCTTTTATCACCCGCATTGCTTCGGTATCAATGCTTGGAGCAACACTTCGTATTACTTCTACATCTGATATGTTGCCATCTTTTCCTACCACAAACTGACAAATGACTTTGCCCTGAGTTCCTGATTCTTGTGCATCGACCGGATATTTGATGCTTTGTGCGAGATACTTAAATAATTCACTATTACCTCCGGGGTATTCAGGCATTTTTTCAACAACCATAAAAACAACTTCATCGGATGGTTGTATTGTAGCAGGAGGTGATGATATTTCTTTTTGTAACTCTGTTTCTACATTTGATGTCGGTGTGGTGGCTTTAGGTGGGGCAATCTGATTATCCGGTTTATCCTGAGCAACTGCATAACCGACGACAGTAAGCTCGTCCAGATTGTTTGCTGAATTAGCATTTTTTTGTTCAGACTCATTATGCATGATAGTTTCACTTGTTTTGTTCTGCATGTTTTTCTTTGCAGAATTAATGAGCGTTTCGGCATTGCTTGAAACAATTAGTACAAGCCCGAGCGGGATAATTAATAAATACTTCAAAATCCCGGCTTTCGATGTTTTCTGTTGATTCATCATGGTGATACGTTTTTTTAAAGGTGAAATATTAAATTTATTGGTAAGATTTAAATCAGGTGTCTGATATGAAAGTTGTAATAAATGGTATTGATAACTTTTTGTATCAAAACCTGACTCGATGACTTTGTTGTCGGCCAGATACTCGAGATTCTGCCTGATTTCCTGTTTCAGCAACCAGCTTGCCGGGTTGAACCAGCAAA
>JAYFPP010000008.1:0-4102 GCA_034927635.1 Paludibacter sp. | reverse complement strand
GTCATCTTTTCAAAAAAATATCACACAAAAATAGTCAAATGATTCGAAAAAATAAAATTTAATGTGTTTTTTATTTTTTTGAAACAATTTCATTCGCTCTCTCTATGGCAGCATTGATATTGTCGCATATATTTTCAGCTCCGAGTTTTTCCTGTATACCTGCTTTTTCCAATGCCGAGTACACTTGTTGGTTCACTCCCGAAAGCAGTATTCTGGTTTTATCTTTTTGCGACATTCTGATAAGACTTTCCAGATTATGAATGCCTGTTGAGTCCATGAAGGGTACCTTACGCATCCTGATGATTCTTACTTTAGGTTTATCGCCCAGCATTTTCATTGTTTCCTCAAATTTATTAGCAACGCCGAAAAAGAACGGACCTTCTATTTCATATACCTCAACCCCTTTGGGAAGTATTAATTTTTCGGTGTCTGAATTTCCTTCAATGTATTCAGCTTCATCTACATTGTGTTTAAAGATGGATATATTTGTAGATTCTGATATCCTTCGTAAAAACAATACAACAGCCAGTACTAAACCGATTTCAATGGCTATGGTAAGATCGAAAATAACGGTCAGTAAGAAAGTGGCAACCAAAACGGCAACATCCGATTTCTGGCCTTTCATCAAGGACTTAAAGGTGCGCCACTCACTCATGTTATAGGCCACTATGACCAATACTCCGGCCAGACAGGCCATCGGGATGTGTTTCGTGAGATTACCGAGGAATAACATTATGAGTAGTAGTACCACCGCATGAATAATTCCTGCCACCGGAGTTTTCCCTCCGTTGTTGATATTGGTCATGGTGCGGGCAATGGCTCCTGTAGCCGGAATTCCTCCAAAAAACGGTGTGACCACATTGGCAATTCCCTGAGCAATTAATTCAGTGTTTGAATGGTGTTTGTCTCCAATCACCCCATCAGCCACCGTGGCCGAAAGTAAGGACTCTATCGCCCCCAGCATTGCGATGGTAAATGCTGCCGGCATCAGTGTTTGTATGGTCTGAAAATCAATTGCAGGTCTCGCTGCCTTTGGAAGGGATGCATTAATGCTGAACCTGTCGCCGATGGTTTCAATGTTGGTGAATCCGAACTTCTCACGCAGAAAATAAACGATGACAGTCATGAGTACAATGGCAATGAGTGAGCCCGGTATTTTCTTTGAGAATGAGGGTGTGATGGCGATAACGATAATCGTTGCTATTCCTATGACAAGAGATAATGGATTGATAGTGTGGAGGTGTTGCGCGTATACCGACCATTTCGAAATAAAATCTGCAGGTACAGTCTCTATTGTCATCCCAAACAGGTCTTTTATCTGTGTAGCGAAAATGGTTAAGGCAATACCGCTGGTAAAACCGACAACAATAGGGTAGGGAATGAATTTGATGACAACCCCCAGTTTTAATAATCCCATCGCAATAAGCATTAAGCCTGCAATGATGGTGGCAATGGCAAGTCCGGTTATGCCGAATTGTTGCACAATTCCGTATACAATTACAATAAATGCTCCTGTGGGACCACCAATCTGAACTTTGCTGCCACCAAAAAATGAGATGATGAAACCCGCTATAATGGCGGTGTATAACCCCTGTTCCGGAGAAACACCTGAGGCTATACCAAAGGCAATGGCTAAAGGAAGTGCTACTATTCCGACAATGATCCCTGCCATAAGATCTTTGTAAAAAAGTTGCCTGGAGTAGTTGTTGAAAACTTCGAATAATTTAGGTCTAAATCGCATAAATATACATTTTTTGAAACGATGCAAAGGTAAGGCTTTTTATCTGTATATAAAAGATTATAAGCGAAAAATGTCAGTATATTATTGTGAAATGATAGAGGGGGTTGCTTCGCTTCGCCCGCAATGAAGGTGGCAAATGAGATTGTGCAGTTGATCAGGGGGTTGCTTCGTAGTGCTTCGCACTACTCGCAATGACGTGGGTAGTAAATTTTATAATTTTAATCGTTAATGATTTGCTTATAGTCACTTTATTTTTAAATTTGCAAATCAAATGTTCAAAATCAAATTTATGATCAGGTGTTTTTTTTCAAAAATTTATCTGTTACTTGTTTTGCTGCTTTTACCGCATTCAATTGTTTTCTCAGAAAATAATACACTTTCAGCTTCATCGGGTGTACACGAACTTACTTTGTATGTGATGCCCACCTTGCATCCACTTGACTGGGAAAGTCCATCCACCCTTTACAAAAGCATGAGAAGCTGTTATATAAAAACCATCGGCAAGCCGGATAATTATTTATTAGGACATGTGGCTGTTGGACTCAAAACTTCTTTGCTTTCAAAACCTTTATTGACGGCTCAAACTTCAGGTAGTCTGAAGGAAAAACTGGATTTGATATTCAAAAAGAAAGTGGGTTATGCTATTATCGGAGCGCCACTAAAGGGAAGAATAGAAACGGAATCGGAACTCAGGCATAAATTGCATGTCTATGCCAGAAGAAATAAACTGGCATTTATCAGGTATCGGATCAATGAGAAAGCCGCACAAAGAATCCTGGATTTTATGAAAAGTTATTCCGGAAAGATGAATGATAAATATGCCCCGTCTGATTTCTATGGTGGTGCCTTCTGGCCCCGATTTCATAAGGAAGGTGCCGGTTGTTCTGCTTTCGGCGTTGCTTTACTTGATTTGGTAAATCTGCTTCAGCCGGAGAATGATGTTTGGGAGCTGAGCGTGAAAATCCCTATGCACCTGATTGGCGGAGAATATAACAATAATCTGAGAGTTAAGTATTCAACCCTTAGGAAAACCGACAAATGGTACGAAGGTAGTGGAAAAATAAATCAGGATTATGTGGTATATTCTGTATACGAACCCAGTATTATGTTCGATTGGGTAATGAATAAGCGTCTGAACTCAGGAACCGGATTTAAACCAATGGAAGAAAATGGTGTCCCCGGGCTGATTGTAGATATGACAAGTGTTCAGTTCGACGAAAGTGAGCCTTTCTTTATGCCACGAACCGAACCGAATTTATTCATCAATCATTATTTGGAAAAAATCAAACTAAGCGACGAGAGGTGAGTTGAGAATTAAGAGTTGAGAGTGATGTTTCGTCGAACTATTTATTCGTTAAATTGTTTAATTCCCGAGATTATATTTTTTCAATCAAAATAAAAAATATGTTACAAAACAGTCAACCATATTTATTCATATAACTTTCAACTTTCAACTCTCAACTCTCAATTCTCAACTTAACACTCATCACTATTAAACATATGTACAATCAATTCAACTACGCACGGAGGAAATCAAATACAATAAAAGTGGGAAAAGTATTGCTCGGTGGCGATCAGCCGGTAAGGGTACAATCCATGGCCAATACCGATACTAATGATACCGAAAGTTCCGTGGCTCAATGTATTCGTATAGTAGAAGCGGGAGGTGAGATAGTCCGCTTTACTGCACAGGGAGTGAAAGAGGCCACTAATTTGAAAAATATTCATGAAGCACTCAGGGCAAAAGGTTTTGATGTGCCTTTGGTGGCTGATATACATTTTGTTGCGAATGCTGCTGATGTGGCAGCGCAACATGTTGAAAAGGTGCGTGTGAATCCCGGCAACTTTGTGGGACCGGTAAAAACAGGTGGTGGTGAGTATACCGATGAGGAATACAAGGCTGAATATGAAAAGCTGAAGGTCAGGTTTACCCAGTTGCTGCAAATTTGTAAGCAGCACGGAACAGCTATCAGGATAGGGGTTAATCATGGTTCGCTGAGTGAACGTATGATGAACCGTTGGGGCGATACTCCCCGGGGAATGGTGGAATCGTGTCTTGAACTGTTGGAGGTATGTAATAGTGAAAATTTTACCAATGTGGTGATTTCTATGAAGGCCTCAAATACACTTTCGATGGTGCATGCGGCTCGTTTGCTGGTGTACGAGATGGAGCAGCGAAACATGTCGTTTCCCTTGCATTTGGGTGTTACTGAGGCAGGAGATGGTGAAGATGGCCGTATCAAGTCGGCGGTTGGTATTGGAGCGCTATTGCACGATGGTATTGGTGATACGATCAGGGTTTCTCTGAGTGAAGAGCCTGAAGCTGAGATTCCGGTTGCCCGGCAACTGGTGGATCATATT
>JAYFPP010000015.1:0-9072 GCA_034927635.1 Paludibacter sp. | reverse complement strand
CCCATATCATAAAGTAACCACACTGCCGCAGTTCCTTTTTTTACCCGGGTGTTCTTTATTTCGTTCATTATTTTATCGAAACCATATCGGTAGCAATACAGAATGGGTGTTGTTTTTTCCAGTTCAACGGCAGTCTGTTCCGGGCTTTTCAGATATTGGTTAAATGAATCAGGGGGAAAAGCATCAGAATAAGTCTCAAATTTTTTCAGAAGTAATGATCTTTCATTATTCAGCAAAAAGGGAGATGTTTCCCTGAACTGATGCATCGTTGTAATTGCATTGTTTTGCACCGGGCCGGCACAATCTAAACCAGCACTATCTGTAATTTCTGTTTGTGCAGAAAGGCCTGTTCCGATTAGAAGTGACAAAGAAAGAAAAAACGCGTTTATTTTTGTAGTTATTTTTTTCATGGATATTCCGTTTTATAATGACCAGTTTTCGCCTGATGAAATTGATCCCCCACACAAGACTGAGTCCGAACTGGTATTTTCAAGCTTAATAGCGGTTACAAATTTAAGGTTTTTCTTAACAATGTTTGCGTTCAATAAATTAATTTTTGTTTTCTCCTTAACAATTCTCCAATAATATCAACCTTATCAGGAGATGAATGGTTGTTTTAAACGGAATTTCCACCTGATTGCACGATACCTTCAGATCCTCTCAAAATTAGCACTAAGTTTAAAGGTTGGTTACCATCGGTAGTTCGGGGTGGTGTTAAAGCCAAAGAGCCTGATTTTAATACTTTTAACATTAGAATTGTGTTATAATTTTGGAATAAGAGAAATAGTTCTCTATCTTTGCAGCAACATGCTTGCCCCGCTTCCCGTAAGAACAGCGCGCTTTGGGTAAGCTTTTTATTTTTACACCTATGAGCAACGTGCCCTATATCAAAGTGGCTATAATCTATGCCACTCGGCTTCAGCAGCTCAAAGGTTCTTTTTCAGAATATTTATTCGTTAATTGAAATAATGGTAAATATTTTTCAATAGAAGTATGGAAAACAATCAGAATACATTTATATTATTTAAAACTGAAGACGAAAAGATATCTGTAGACGTTCGTTTTGAAGATGAAACTGTTTGGTTAACGCAGGAACAGATGGCTTTGCTTTTTGGAAAAGCAAAATCTACAATAAATGAGCATATACAAAATGTTTTTAATGAAGGTGAGCTCAATGAGGCGTGGTCAACAAAGAAATTCGGAAATTCCGAATTTCAGCAAAAAGCTCCAAAGTATTACAATCTCGACGTAATTATTTCTGTGGGCTACCGTGTGAAATCGCAGCGGGGTACACAATTCCGGATTTGGGCAACGCAACGTCTGAACGAATATATCCGTAAAGGATTTACAATGGATGATGAACGCCTGAAAAATTTAGGAGGCGGTGGATATTGGAAAGAACTATTGCAGCGGATTCGCGATATAAGGGTTTCAGAAAAAGTGTTTTACCGTCAGTTGCTCGATATATATGCCACCAGTATTGATTACGACCCCAAAGCTAATGTTTCTGTTGAATTTTTCAGGAAAGTACAAAACAAGATTCATTATGCTGTTCATGGACAAACTGCAGCTGAAGTAATTTACAACCGTGCTGATGCAGAAAAAGAGTTTATGGGTTTGATGACCTTTCCGGGCAATCGTCCGTATCAGAAAGATGTAGTTGTGGCTAAAAACTATTTAGATGAAAAAGAACTTCGTTCGTTGGGTCAGATTGTATCCGGTTATCTGGATTTTGCGGAAAGACAAGCCGAACGTGAACAGGCTATGACGATGAATGATTGGGCAAAACATTTGGATAATATCCTTACTATGAGTGGTGAAAAACTTTTAGACGGTGCCGGAACAGTAACGCATGAAGAAGCTGTTAGTAAGGCAACCAACGAATATAAAAAATACCAACAGAAAACATTAAGCGAAGTGGAGAAAAGCTTTTTAGAGAATATAAAAACAGTAGAAAATAAAACCAGATAGAACCATAATCATACAAAAATATGTATTATCCTTTCCTGAAATTTTTTTTCCATTCCGCAATAATTCAATACCTTTGCATTAAAATACTTAAAACATTCAACTATGGCACTAAAAGCAGGCGACAAAGCCCCGGAAATACTGGGAACCAATCAGGATGGCAAAGTTTTGAAAATCTCCGACTTTGCAGGTAAGAAAATCGTTTTATATTTCTATCCAAAGGATAATACCTCGGGATGTACGGCGCAGGCCTGCAACCTGAGAGATAATTACAGTGAATTGCGTAAAGCAGGTTATGAAGTGATCGGTGTGAGTGCCGATAGTGAGAAATCGCATCAGGGCTTTATCGCCAAACAAAACCTGCCTTTCAATCTCATTGCTGATACCGAAAAGACCTTGTCGGAATTATTCGGTACCTGGGGCGAGAAATCCATGTACGGCAGAAAATACATGGGCATGTTCCGCACTACATTCATTATCAATGAAGAAGGAATCATTGAAAAAATTATCACCCCTAAAGAAGTAAACACTAAAGACCACGCAGCACAAATTTTATGAGAAGTAACTTTAATCCCTGGCATCAGGTGGTGCCGCAGACAGATAAGCCGGATGTCATCAAAGGTATCATTGAAATCCCCAAAGGGAACAGGGCAAAGTACGAGTTGGATAAAGAAAGCGGACTGCTCCGGTTGGATCGCGTTTTGTATTCTTCAGTTTACTATCCTCATAACTATGGCTTTATCCCACAGACTTACTGCGACGACAATGACCCGCTGGATATCATGATTCTGACAAGAATTGAAGTGGTGCCACTCTGTATCGTGGAAGCTAAAGTTATAGGCGTGATGCGTATGTTGGATAACGGTGAGGCTGATGATAAAATCATTGCTGTTGCAGTGGGCGATCCGAGTGTTTCGCATTACAACAATATATCGGATCTTCCGCCTCATATGATTCAGGAAACCATGAGTTTCTTTGAAGATTATACAAAACTGGAGAATAAGACGGTAGTGGTGGAGAAGTTTTTTGATAAATCAACGGCATTACAAATCATAGAAGATGCCTATAAAATGTATCAGGAACATTACGGCGAATTGCACAAATGGTTTTTCGGATAAGCTATACTCAAAATATAAACTGAGTCACTAACCTTATGTCTGATTTTATGCGCGTTATTTGCAAAGTTATATTTATCACTGCAATTATACTTTTTTTTGCCTCCTGTGAGTTTCTAAATTCAGCTTCCGATCCTGTAATTATCTCAGGAATAATCACAGACTCTTCCGGAAAACCTGTTTCCGGAGTGAAAGTTTATGCGCGTACCTATTTATACAATGATTCCGTCATATCATCTTCCGACGGAAAATACAGGTTAAAGCTAGCCAGAGGAGGCAATTATCAGATAGATTTTCAAAAAGAAAATTATACATTGAAAACACTGCCGAAGAATATACTGGGTGGTGAGTGGGTAGTATTAGATGTGAGTTTGTCACTTTTGTCGGAGGACGCTTATTTAGATATTCCCCTTTCTGACTTCAATATTCATAATACAAAAAACAGATTTTATGTTAATGTAAATACCAATGTTACATTTAAGGCTGGTTCAACGGTGGATTGGTTGGTGGTGAATGATTCTTTGTCATGGGTTACTATACAATCTCAGGAAAATGAGCATTCTCAACCCAGATTTGGAACTGTAATTGTTACGGGAGAATTTGGACTCAGGGATACAATATATATTGAGCAGCAAAAAGGACCGGTATTAAGACTAATTAATTATACAGGGAAAGATGATTTAATGAAATTTCCTGAAAACGAACCATTTATAAAATTATCGAAGGCAGTTACCGTTAGCAGACTCGATGTTTATCCTTCGCAACTCAAACTCACTCCGGTCTATTCTGATGATAGTACCACCATCACCTTTCCTGATTTTAAAACTGATTATTTTAGTGAGCAAACAATACAATATACCGTTCGTTCATCTGATGGAATTCAGTTGAGTGGAAGTCTTGCGCTGAAAGCATATGAGATTTGTTTTGACAATAACTTATCATGGGGCATACGAAAGGTTTTATTTACGCGGGATATGCGATCAATCTGGCTATATCAGTCAGTTACTCAGGGAGCATCGGCCTTAAATAAATATGATATTACCAACAATTTTGCCAAAGCAGCTTCCATCAGCCTTCAGAGTAATTTAGTGAGCGTGACTTACAATCCTTACAATAATACATTGTATCTGCAGAAACAATATCTTGTCGGGTCAGATTATCTGACCGATATGGAGATCTATAGTGCAGCAACAGGAAGTTTTATTTCAAAGTTTACTTTAGAGCGAAAATGGGACGTGATAGGGTCAATGGCTTTTGACGATAAAGGACATGGCCTGGCAACTTATAACGGAAAATTTTATTCTATTGATGTTATAAACAACAATCGGATGGAAATCATGTTGGATGAACGACATCAGATTGACTGGCTCAATGCGCGTAGTGTAAGTATTTGCAATAATTATTTAACTTATGTGTTGTACGGCAATGATACCTCTGGAAATAGGCTTTTTTATACTTATGACGCAGCAACTAAAAGCCTGAATTATCAATCTAGCTGCACCAAATGTGATAATATATTTACCGGTAATGCTTCGTTTGGTGTTGTGTTAACCACAAATGATAGAAAATCAATTCGTTATTTTGATTTCTTATCAAGAACGAATAAAATTATAAACATCAGGGAGGGGAGCTATTGGGCAGCATTATTGGCCGGAAAAGGAGGAGAACCAAAAGTTCTGATTGACGACGCATCATTAGTTGATGTGACAAATGCCAAACAACTTTTTTTCAATTCTCAAAAAAGATATGATATCGTTGATGTGTCGAATGATAATGATTTTGTTGCTCTGAGATATAATAGTAAATTGTATTTGTTTCGATCACAAGTGTTTACCGAGTATTTTTCCAGATTTAATTAATTATGAGAAGAACTGTTATATTGCTCTTAAGTATATGCTTTACAGGCCAAATTTTTGCACAGGCGAATTTCAGGGAAGGTTTTATTATAAAAAACAACAACGATACGGTGCATGGGTGGATTGATTTTAAGCTGGATGAACAGAACATGCGATATGTCAACTTTATGTCGACCAATGACAGCACAGTACAACTATATCTTCCGGGGGATATTTTTGGTTATCGGCTTATTAATGAAGGTAAGTTTTATATAAGCAGGGAAATAGATATCAGCGAAGGAGGAAGACAATTGGTTTTTCTTGAGTTTCTAGTCCAGGGGCTTAAAAATCTTTATTATTTCAGGGGTAATCTGGAATACTACTTTATCGAAAATTCAGATGGAAGGTTAGTCGTTATGAGCAAGAAGCCTGATTTGATTGAAAACTACAGGATTAAGGAAGATTTAAAATACCGTGGCATATTAAACTATGTTTTCAAGGATTATGAATCGATAAGAAGAAAGACTGAAAAAGCTGATTTTACTAAACGTTCGATGATTGAACTGACAAAGGATTATCATGATAATGTATGTGAGGATGGTACTGCTTGTATTATTTTTGAGAATGATTTCAAAAAGAAATTTATTGAATTTGTATATTCGGTTTATGGTGGGGTGCAGTTTCATCGTATGTTGATGGATTTTGATTTAGTGAATCAGGAAGTATCCACCAATGCTTATTCAATAGTGCCTGAAATAGGAGGTCAGATAACTATTTTTAGTCCTCGTTTTTCCACTTCATTAGGTTTGTTTGGGGAATTATCATTCAGCAGACAAAATGGTGTGAAAGATTTTTTTATTGAAAATACTTATTCTACAACATACGTTGTTTATGATTACAATGTCAGTCGTCTTACTGGTGTCATCGGATTGAAATATCTTTTTCAAACAGCAGGCAAATTTCGTCCTGTGATTGAGGCAGGTTTGTATGAAAGGGGCCTGATAAGTCCGAAATCTGAATTAGACGCCTATGTGACATATAAATCAACTGGTACGACAAGGCACGATGCTTATCCAAATTATTTTATGTCTGGAATTTTTCGTGATGGATTTGTAGCTGCTGTTCAATTGGATTATCTGTTGGAAAATAAGAAATATATATTTGCTAAGGTTGGATATTCCAGAACATTCACGGTTCCTGAATTTTATAATTATGTGCCGGGAATTGAAGAAGCAATTCAACTAAAATTTGGTTATATCTTCTGAAATTTGCTCCATAATTTACTTATGCGGGTAAAAATAGCTATCTTTGCAGCTCCAAAAAATTGATACAATAATTATGATTCAATTCTTCCGAACCCCTTCCCATCACATCTACGCTGTACAGACAAAACAGCCGCTTCTGCAAAACGATTTAGAAAAATTAGTATGGCTTTTCGGCAATGCACAATTGCTCGAACAGACTGAAATTTCAGAGAATTATATCGGTCCCCGCCGTGAGATGATTACTCCGTGGAGTACCAATGCGGTTGAAATAACTCAGAACATGGGTATTTCGGGAATTCTCCGCATTGAGGAATTCCGGTTGATGCCCCCGACACCTTCGGTACAGGGAGCGTTAGACTATGATCCGATGCTGGAAAGAATTTATTCGAAACTGACACAGGAGATTTTCACCATCGAAAAACAGCCTGATCCAATTCTGTATATTGATGATATTGCTGCCTACAACGAACAGGAAGGTTTGGCGCTGAGTAAGGATGAAATTCAGTATTTGAATGAAGTTAGTGAAAAAGTAGGACGGAAACTGACTGACTCTGAAGTGTTCGGTTTCTCGCAGGTGAATTCGGAACATTGCCGCCATAAAATATTTAACGGTCAGTTTGTGATTGATGGCGAAGAAAAGGAGTTTTCTTTGTTTAAGATGATTCGCAAAACTTCGGAAGAAAATCCGAATAATCTTGTTTCGGCATACAAAGACAATGTTGCTTTCAATGCCGGACCTAAAATAGAACAGTTTGCTCCCAAAACCGGTGATAAACCTGATTTTTTTGTTACCAAAGAAATCGAATCGGTGATCTCCTTAAAAGCTGAAACACATAATTTTCCCACTACCGTTGAGCCTTTCAACGGTGCTGCAACCGGTACAGGCGGTGAAATCCGCGACCGTCTGGGCGGCGGAAAAGCAAGTTTGCCGATTGCAGGAACTGCGGTTTATATGACTTCCTATCCGCGCAACAATCATAAACCATGGGAGCAAAACATTGCAGCCCGTAAATGGTTGTACCAAACACCAGAACAGATATTAATCAAAGCTTCTAACGGTGCTTCCGATTTTGGAAATAAATTCGGACAGCCGCTGATCTGCGGTTCGTTGCTGACTTTCGAACACGAAGAAAATAACAAAAAATACGGTTACGATAAAGTAATCATGCTCGCAGGTGGTGTCGGTTTCGGTACCATGAAAGATGCGCTGAAAGGTACGCCCGAAGTAGGAGAGAAGGTAGTGGTGATGGGTGGCGACAATTACCGTATAGGTATGGGTGGTGGTGCTGTGTCGTCGGTAGATACCGGTCATTACGACAATGCTGTGGAGCTGAATGCCGTGCAGCGTGCCAATCCCGAAATGCAGAAACGTGTCGCCAATGTGATCCGTACCCTGGCCGAAGCAGAAATAAATCCTATCGTTTCCATTCACGACCATGGTGCAGGTGGTCACCTGAACTGCTTGTCGGAACTCGTTGAAACAACCGGAGGTAAAATTGATGTTTCGAAATTACCGGTGGGCGACCCGACCCTGAGTGCTAAAGAAATTGTGGGCAATGAAAGTCAGGAACGCATGGGTATGTTGATGAAGGCCGAAGATATTGAGATGGTGCAACATATTGCCGAACGCGAACGCGCTCCGATGTATGTAGTCGGGGAAACTACCGGCGACATGGACTTTGTATTCGAGCAAGCCGACGGACAAAAACCCATCGACCTCAAACTGGAGCATATGTTTGGTAAGCCACCCAAAACGGTGATTACCGATCAAACCCTAACTGAACAATTCTCTTCTCCGGAAATTGATGAAAATCAATTGCAAACCTATATCGAAAACGTGCTGCAGGTGGAATCGGTGGCATGTAAGGACTGGTTGACAAATAAAGTCGACCGTTCGATTACCGGAAAAATTGCCCGTCAGCAATGCGCCGGAGAAATTCAGTTGCCGCTGAACGACTTAGGAGTGGTAGCGCTCGATTACCGTGGCAAAGCAGGTATTTCAACATCTATCGGACATGCGCCGCTGGCAGCTTTGGCCGATCCGGAAGCCGGTTCGGTGCTGGCAATTGCCGAAGCAATGACCAACATCGTTTGGTCGCCTTTAAAAGATGGGTTAGATTCTGTTTCGTTGAGTGCCAACTGGATGTGGCCGTGTAAGAATCCCGGTGAAGATGCCCGTTTGTACAAAGCCGTTGAAGCATGCAGCGATTTTGCCTGCTCTTTGGGTATTAACATCCCGACTGGTAAAGATTCGCTTTCGATGACCCAAAAATACGGGGATGAGAAAGTTTTCTCGCCCGGTACTGTCATCATTTCTGCTGCAGGTGAAGTCACCGACGTGAAGAAAACCGTGAGTCCGGTATTGGTGAACGATCCTAAATCAGCCATCTATTATGTTGATTTTTCCTTCGATAATCAAAAACTCGGTGGTTCGGTATTAGCACAAACTCTCAACAAAATCGGCGATGAAGTTCCTACCGTGCAGGATGCGGAATATTTCAAAGCAGCCTTTGATGCCATTCAGGAACTGATTTCCAGGAACCTGATTCTTGCCGGTCATGATATTTCGGAGGGTGGCATGATTACGGCACTGCTCGAAATGTGTTTCGGTAACAGCAAAGGCGGTTTGCAGGTAAAACTCGATTATCTGGAAGGAAATTCGCTGGTAACAAACTTATTTGCGGAGAATCCCGGTGTGCTGATTCAGGTGAAAGACAGAAAGTCAGTTGAGAAAGTACTCGAAGCTAGTGGCGTTGGATTTGCACGCATTGCAGTGCCCATCGAAGAAAGAAGACTGGAAATTAATAAGAAGAAACAGGCATATACCTTCTCTATCAACGATTTGAGAGATGTGTGGTTCCGTTCATCTTATCTTTTAGATAAAAAACA
>JAYFPP010000196.1:0-6175 GCA_034927635.1 Paludibacter sp. | reverse complement strand
CCCGATGGTGCACTGAGCAGTTATTTTCCCGGAAAGAAATTAGGTGACATCTGGGGCTATCAGGTTGCCGGAATAGCCAAAAGCGATCGGGAAATGGCTGAATGGCTTAGCCATACTTCCCAGTCGGGTATGGGTGAAAATATCGGAAAAACCTGGGGTGGTGGTGATTTAATGTACAAAGATCTTGATGGCAACGGAAGTGTAAATAAAGGTGGTAATTCCATATACGACAGTGGTGACCTGAGTGTTATCGGTAATGGTACGCCTCGTTATGCCTTCAGTCTGAATCTGGGAATGAATTGGAAATTCATCGATGTTTCGGTGTTTTTTCAGGGAATAGGAAAAAGGGATGTGTTTTTCAATAATAGTGCTACCTTCTTCGGTTTCGCCGGTGAATGGCAACGTTCTCTCTTTGTGGATCATCTGGATTATTTCCGCTATGCCGGCGATGCCCTGGGTGCCAATCTCGATCCGTATTATGGTCGCTTACGTACCGACCTTAACAACATCCAGGTATCCGATCGCTTTATTCAGAATGCAGCTTATGTCAGGCTGAAAAATGCGCAAGTCGGCATTACCCTGCCTAAAACTGCAGCATTATCAAAGTACATTCAAAAAGCAAGGCTTTATATCTCAGGCGAAAATCTGTTTACGCTGACAAAACTGCGTATTTACGACCCCGAAGCCATCGGTAGCGGTATCAGTGAATATGGTCCCGGAAAAACATATCCTATGTACCGTGTTTTCTCAGCCGGACTTGAAATAACATTATAATTTTAATGCCCTATTTTCATCATAAATGCAGTAAAAAAATGAAACGAACAATTTATATATTTCTGGCAGCATTCTCGCTTATTTTGACATCATGCGAAGATTTTCTGCAACGTGAACCGCTCGACTTCGGAAACGATCAGGCTTATTTCAAGTCGGTAGACGACATGATGATTTATGCCAACACTTATTATTCCCTCTTTCCCGGCATGAGATCAGGATCGTGGGGTGGTGTCTATGCTGACGACAACAACAGCGACAATCAAACGGGTACTTCAGCCAACAGCCTTTTTTACAGGGGAGATAAATACACCCCTCTGGTAAAGGACTCCCACTGGAAATTTGACAATATCCGTAACCTGAATTATTTCATCAACCGCATCAATAAAAAAATTGAAGAAGGTTCAATAGCAGGTTCTCCTGAATTGATTAATCATTATCTCGGTGAAATATACTTTTTCAAGGCTTACGAGTATTTTCGTTTACTTAGTAATTTAGGTGATGTGCCTATCCTCGATCAGGTTTTCAGCGAAGACTATGACGCGCTGATTGCTGCCAGTAAAAGAGCTCCCCGCAATGTGGTGGCCCGGTATATCCTCAACCTGCTGGATCAATCGAAAAGTCTGATGATGCAGAAAGCTCCCCAAACCGGTCGTTTGAGCAAAGATGCTGCTTTACTTCTAAAGGCTCGTGTAGCTCTTTTCGAAGCTACCTGGGAAAAATACCATCAGGGAACAGCTTTTGTTCCCGGGAATCCGAAATGGATAGGTGCTGCTACTTACCCCGACTTTGCTTTTGAGGGAGGAACAATACAATCGGAATACAATTTCTTTTTTGAACAAGCCATTGCGGCAGCCGACAGTGTGGCTTCCAAACACACATTATATGCGAACTACATCGACTTGTTCAACGACACCAAAGGAACAGCGGTCGGTTCGTCAGAAGTTATCCTGGCGCGCTATTATCTACAGGGAGTTAATGCTCATGCCGCTTCACATTTCCTTAAACGTACCGGTGCGGGAACTGGTTATACCCGCTCACTCGTAGAAAGCTTTCTGACTTCCAACGGTCTTCCTACCTATGCAGATCCTTCGTATAAAGGTGATGCCGTGATGTACGACATGTTGCAAAACCGCGATACAAGATTAGTGAAATCTGTCAAAGCCGGGGGATTGATTATCAACGGAACGGATACCCTGCTGAACTATAAACCGCAAATATGGTCGAGTGGTAATCAGGGAACACCTACCGGATATGAAGTGAAGAAATGGATCAGCGAAGAAGCCGGTCAGGAAAGCACTCCCACCAGCGGTACCAGTGCCACACCTGTTTTCAGAGCTGCCGAAGCCTATCTTATTTATCTGGAAGCTTATTACGAAAGAAATGGAAATCTTGGAGGAAATTGTGATACTTATTGGAAAGCACTGCGCAATCGTGCAGGTGTAAACTCCAACTATCCAGCTACTATTGCTGCAACTGATTTAAGTAAAGAAAATGATCTGGCAACCAAATCGCGTGGAAATTATGTGGATGCAACTCTGTATAATATCCGACGCGAACGACGCTCCGAATTTATCGCTGAAGGTATGCGACTCATGGATTTGAAACGCTGGCGGGCACTCGACCATATGGTAGCTTATCAGGTGGAAGGATTTAACCTGTGGGGCGATATCTACAAAATTTATTCTGCGGATCAGATCAAAGTAGGACAAACTGTTTCATCATCTTCACTCAGCACTTATTTACGTCCTTTCCAGATAGTATCCACCTCAATAGTATATGAAGGTTACAATTTCCCGAAGCAACACTATCTGGAGCCCATTCCTGTCAGCGAGATACTGATGACATCAACCAATGGCGAAGATAACTCCCCGATATATCAAAATCCGGGATGGCCACGTAAAATTGCCGGTCCGGCAGATTATAGCTTTGATTGTGATTAAAGAAAATGATTACAATCATGCAATTAAAAGAAATAAAATTAATTGTTCCGTTCTCACTTGCGTTCCTGGGGGCTAATGCTTCAAACAAAGAACTGGCGAGACCCAACATCATCGTTTTTCTGGTTGATGATATGGGTTGGCAGGACACATCGGTGCCTTTTTACACATCACGTACTCCATTGAATGATATTTACGAAACACCGAATATGGAGCGTTTGGCATCGCAGGGCATGAAGTTTACCAATGCTTATGCCTGCAGTGTGAGTTCACCTTCCAGGGTAAGTCTGCTGACAGGCATGAATGCAGCGCGGCACAGGGTAACCAACTGGACACTCAGGAAAAACATTTCGACCGACCGGAAAAGTGATTTGGTTGATTTTCCGGAATGGAATGTGAATGGTATTTGTCAGGTTGCAGGAATTGAAAACACCTGCCGGGTAACTCCCCTTCCCCAAATACTCAGGAATAACGGATATCACACTATCCATTGCGGGAAGGCACATTTCGGGGCCATCAATACTCCCGGAGAAAATCCGTATCATTTAGGATATGATGTGAATATTGCCGGTCATGCCGGAGGTGGTATCGCTTCTTATCTGGGAGAAGAAAACTTCGGCAATAAAACCGATGGCACACAAAGTCCCCCGCAGGCGGTACCCGGACTGGAAAAATACTGGGGAAAGGATATTTTTGCAACCGAAGCGCTGACGCTTGAAGCCATTCAGTCGCTTGAGAAAGCCCAGATATACAATCAGCCTTTCTTTCTATACATGGCACATTACGCCATACATATCCCCATCAACAAGGACAAACGTTTTTACCAAAAATACATCGATAAAGGTCTTGACACGAAAGAAGCTGCCTACGCCGCATTGATTGAAGGGATGGATAAAAGCCTTGGGGATATTATGGACTGGCTGGAGGTAAAGCACTTACAGGACAACACCATCATCCTGTTTCTCTCGGACAATGGCGGATTTGCTACCGATTCCAAATGGCGTAGCGGTGAACTTTACACCCAGAACGCACCGCTTAAAAGCGGAAAAGGATCTGTTTACGAAGGAGGTATCAGGATTCCAATGATTGTAAAATATCCGGGGGTATCAACTCCTGATGCTGAATGTCGTGTTCCTGTTATCATCGAAGATTTGTTTCCATCCATACTCGAAATGGCCGGAGTTAATCAATACAAAACCATTCAGCAAACTGACGGAGTTAGTTTTGTTCCCCTATTAAAAACAACAGATAAGCATAAATCAGAAAAGAGATCCCTGTTCTGGAATTACCCTAATTTGTGGGATGGAGATGGTTTGGGAGTCGGTCCGGCCTGTACAATCAGAAAAGGCGACTGGAAACTGATATATCATTATGATACAGGTATTAAAGAACTATATCATCTGAAAACTGATATTGGCGAGAACAACAACCTTATCGGTGTAGAAATCGATACAGCGAAGAAACTCTCCGGAGAATTGAGCAGGTATCTGCGAAAAGTAAAAGCTCAGCGTCCGACCAACAAAACCACGGGAAGATTAGTCAGCTGGCCTGCTGAAAAAGAATAAAAAAAGGTACAGATAGCAAATGCGTCTGTACCTTATATTTTACCCTGATTAAAAAATCAATTATCAGTAATTCCCTGAATTATTAATTCCGCTTTTCAGATACATAGCGCCAATATCATTGCTGAATACGCCGCCACTGTTTGCATTGAAATTACTTACTACCAACGAACTGAAATCAGCTTTGATTGTACCTTTAGGTAGTATATTACTCACAATACGTATTGAATATTCACTTCCGCTTGTTGTATTTCGCCAGTAACCGATGCCATTATAAATATTATTTGCAGCCGGTCCGGCCAGATTAATCGTGTTGCCACTTACGATTACATTTCTTAAATAGGGTTGTGTTGCATGATCATAGGTATATAACATCACTCCTGAATTATTGAATGTGTTATTACTTATCGTAAGTCCGTCGCCGTTTCGGGCTTTAACAGCTCCTCCAACTTCGCTGGCCGGCCAACCTGATATATTATTTCCGACAATCTGCATATTATAAAAGCTGTGCGTATAAATACCATGGTCGGTTTGAGCAGCATTGACCCAGGAGGCAATTCTTTTAATTGTATTGGCAGAAATATATGAGTTTGTACTATTGTCGTTAATGGCGGTAACAAAATATCCGGTGGTTCCCCCGTTTCCGAAAGTGTTGTTTGTTATTTGAATCCCTGTAGAGCCTGTGTTATAGATACCTCTTCCACTCTTGTTTACCCTTCTTGAGAAAGTACAGTACTTGATTTCTCCCTGGTTAACTCTGATGAAATGAATATAAGCATCGCTTAAATAAGTTTTATCGGTACCGGCTAAGCGAACACCATAATCGAAAATACAGTTATTAAAAATTACATTCGACGCATCCGTCACCTTATAACGTATATTCTTATAAGAAATACCTATTATCTTACAATTGCTGATGTCTGATGTATAGGCCATTTCTAAGAGTTGTGCCGTATTAGCCGTCGCATCAAACACCGGAGTACCAGAAACCGGTCTTAAAGTAATACCATTTTTCATTGTCAGTTTTCCGGTAATAATATAAGTTCCGGGTTGCACATACACCGTCTGACCGGAGCTTGCGGCTGCAATAACGGCATTCATCTGAGCCAGCGTCATGCCGGTTTCAATCGTCAGATTGGCGATTGACTTCAACATGACTTCTGAGTCCTGAACTATCACCGATTGCTCATTTGCCGGACTAAGCACTTCATCGTCAACACACGAACCAAAATAAAAAACAGAAAAGATAAAGCAAATTTTACATAAAAAATTAGATGTTCTCATTTCGTATTAAATTAAAAGTTAATATAAATAGATATTAAGGGTAAAATATCAAGTTAGATAATACTCAGATCAGACATATAAGGATATATCTATTCCATCCTGAATGTCACATTTGTTGCATTATGATAATAATTGCACATATCAACATCAAATCTCAGGATACAATAATCAGGATCATCAACTCCTGAATAGTATTTTGCGTAACTATCCTGCCATATTTTTTTGCGCCACGCAGAATCTTTCTCTATTTTTGCTCTTCCCGTCAACATAAGTCCTTCATAGGTTTCAGAATCATACATATAAAGGGTTGCCACAGAATTATGTTTAATTTGATTTACATGTTTTGAAGAAGAATTGGTACTGAAGTAGAGGTGAGTATAATTTACGCTGCCGGCAACCAGCATTGCTTTGGCAACAGGTAATCCGTCAGGGTCGAGATTAACAAAAACTATAATATCAGATCTCTCCATCAACTTTTTTGCTTTATTAATGTACTCTTCCGTTGTTGAATTATCGCAGTCGCTTTCTCTCCAGCATCCATCCGACCATTTTATTATCTTTGGGGTTCGATCTGAAATTGATTCATGGTTATGTGTTTTCATATTTATTAAAAGTTAT
>JAYFPP010000177.1:0-5438 GCA_034927635.1 Paludibacter sp. | reverse complement strand
TTTCATTAACCGATAAAACTAATATTCGAGAACTCTTCGATAGAACTAAATTTCAAAATGTCAAAGAACGTTTTAGGCTTAATGAGCCAAATTTATTTAATTTTTAAAAACGTCCCAATTTTAATGGGACACTAATGAATCTAAATAAAAAAATGAAAAATAAAATAAAGATTTTTTTGGTTGATGATGATGCAGTTTATCTACGATTGCTCGAGATTCAATTCCTTGAACATGGTGATTTCGATATTGAAACATATACATCGGGAGAGCAATGTCTCAATAACTTGTCGAAAGAACCGGATTTAATTATCCTCGATTATTTACTCGACGGGGTCGACAGGGATGCGATGAATGGTATCAAAGTATTGGATAAGATAAAAGAGTACAGTGCTGAAATTCCGGTTGTTATGCTTTCGGCACAGGATAAAATTGACGTGGCCATTAACTGCATGCACCATGCAGCTTTCGATTATGTGGTAAAAAGTGAAACGGCTTTTATGCGCTTATTGAAAATTATTACCAGCATTTTCGAAATGAATAAACTGAAAAAACAGATCAACTGGTACATGGAAAGGATGTAAAAACAGGTGAATTATGTAACTTTCTTCCGGAAAAATGTAACTTCCGGCGGAAGACAAAACTTTACCTTTGAAGTGTGAAAATAAATTCACAGCCGTGGGGATCAACCTGGTTAATAAACACTTCAAATATGAAAACAAAA
The DNA here is from genome assembly GCA_034927635.1 of Paludibacter sp. Lineage (GTDB taxonomy): Bacteria > Bacteroidota > Bacteroidia > Bacteroidales > Paludibacteraceae > Paludibacter. Next base: position 4,717 of record JAYFPP010000177.1, on the reverse strand, counting down.
AAATTATTTTCAGCATTGCTTTTCGGGACCTGCTTCTTTTTTCTGTCATGTAACGATGACGAAACCAACCCAACGATAATTCCAATACAGGACATAGCTCAGGGAAATATTGAACTTGCAGGTGCTTCGAATCTGGCTGTACTTGCCGGTTCATCTATTACCAATACGGGCGAAACATCAGTCACAGGCGATATGGCATTGAGCCCGGGAAGTTCTATCGGAGGTTTCCCTCCGGGAGTTTTAGTAGGTACTATTCATATAAACGATGCCATTGCCACACAAGCCAAACTCGATTTGACCACTGCTTATAATGATGCAGCCGGACGTTCGAGTATTGATATCGTAACTTTATCAGGAAATATTGGTGGGCTGACATTAACTCCGGGGCTCTACAAATCTACATCCTCGCTGGCGATTTCATCAGGCGATCTGACTTTCGACGCAAAAGAAAATGTGAATGCTGTTTTCATTATACAAATAGCATCTTCACTTACTGTTACTTCGGGTCGTCAGGTCTTTCTGAAAGGCGGAGCAAAAGCTGAGAATATATACTGGCAGGTGGGCAGTTCTGCAACATTTGGCACCACCTCTGTTTTTAAAGGAACCATCATGGCTATGCAATCAATAACTTTCAGTACAGGAGCATCCCTCGAGGGTAAAGCACTGGCACGTACCGGAGGGATTGTTTTGGCAGCGAACACGATCGTGAAGAAGTAATCTGTTGAATACAACAAAAGAGTGTAACCTGATAAGTTACGCTCTTTTTTAGGTTTTACCGAAATCAACCTACAAATATGAATACCTGCTCTACAAATAATCTGAAAACCGTTGGCATCTTCAATGACAGTTTTCCACCTATCATGGATGGCGTTTCGCTTACTGCTCAGAATTATGCCTATTGGTTAAATGAAAAAAATCAACCGGTTTGTGTAATTACCCCACGAACCCCTGATTATAAGGATACAGAACGATACCCGGTTTATCGTTATACCTCTGTTCCCATGTTAGGGCGCAAACCCTATCGTCTGGGACTGCCCGAAATTGATCGTTCGCTCAGGTCCACCATCGACCGTATTCCGTTTGGTTTAGTACACGCCCATTGTCCTTTCAGTTCCGGTGTGACTGCCCTGCGGGTGGCCAAAGAACAGAAAGTACCGATAGTAGCCACTTTTCATTCAAAATATCGTGATGATTTCGAACAATCAGTACACTATAAATTCATTGCAAAATTAATGACCAACAGTATTGTCAGGTTTTATGAAAAAGCGGATGAAGTATGGATTCCTCAGGCTTCGGTCGAAGAAATAATTCGTGAATACGGATTTAAAGGAAAAGTAGAGGTGGTTGCCAATGGCAATGATTTTGATTCGCATGAAGCTGTTGAACCCATCAGGCAGCAGGCACGAAAGGATTTGAAAATTGGTGAACATGAAACCGTATTTCTTTTTGTGGGACAAATCATCTGGGAGAAAAACATCCGTATGATTGTTGAATCGTTGCGGATGATCAATGATCTTCCTTTTAAAATGTATTTTGTAGGTTCGGGTTATGCATCGGATAATTTAAAACAACTGGTAGAAGAGGCCGGCTTAAGCGAGAAAGTGACCTTTACCGGAAGTATCAGTGATCGTCAACAACTGAAACAATACTATGCTGCTGCTGATTTGTTTTTATTTCCTTCGACCTATGATACCTGGGCTATTGTCATCCACGAAGCTGCTGCTTTGCAAACACCATCATTACTGGTGAATGATTCCACCATTGCTAAAGTCATCACGAATGATAGTGATGGTTTTCTTACTGCTAATAATGCTACAGCAGTAGCATCCCGTTTACGTGAATTGATACTGAACCCTGACTTATTAAAACGGGCCGGATTGCTTGCTTCAAAAACTATCAACCGTTCCTGGGAAAGTGTCTCGGATGAAGTTCTTGACAGATACCGGCATTTGAGTAAAAGATATAATAAATAATTGTGTACATTTGCATAAGTTCAATAAATCAGGAATCATCTTATGTTTACTATTGTGACTTATGTGGTTAAACAATTGTCATATTAAACTTTTGTCATTTAATCCGGTGATTTAATGTCAGGAACTAAGCATTTCAAGATATCACAGGTGCTTATTCCTGTAGGAATAGGAATAGTTGTAATTATCTGGTTGTTTCTGGATGATTTCAGCCCCGGTGCTTTTTCTGATATTGATCTCAGTTTATATAGTGCCGGGTTTATTCTTCTGGCTTTCCTTTTGATGTTTGGTCGCGATATCGGTTTAATCTGGCGATTCAGATTTTTAGCCGATAAAAATTTATCGTGGCGGCAAGCGTTTAACGTGCATATATTAAATGAATTTACTTCAGCTGTAACGCCCTCTGCTATTGGTGGTTCGGCATTGGTAGTTTTATTTCTAAATAAAGAAGGAATTAACTTTGGCAGAAGCACAACCATCATGATTACCAACCTTTTCTTAGATGAATTATTTTTCGTAGTTATCTGTCCCGTAATTTTTTTACTTATTCCTCTTGCCGATCTATTCAATGTAAGTTCTGTCGGTGCATCTACCATAGGTGTTTTGTTCTGGACAGTGTATGGGATATTGGTTTTGTGGACGGCGATTTTGTATGTCTTGCTTTTTTTGAGTCCGGGCTTAATCAGCGGATTATTCAGACTTATTTTCCGGTTACCGTTTTTACGGCGCTGGCATTATAAAATCGAGTTGTTTTCCGAATCGCTTACAACCGCATCTCACCAAATAAGAAAGAAATCATTCAGGTTTTGGATAAAAGTATTTGCAGCAACATCTCTTTCATGGATATTGCGGTTTTTGGTAATCAATGCTTTATTCATGGCTTTTACACCAATCAACAACCATCTCGTTGTTTTCGGTCGACAATTAATGCTGTGGATTGTGATGGTACTCAGTCCCACACCCGGTGGAAGCGGCCTGACCGAAATCGCGTTCAGGGAATACTACAATGACCTGATGCTGGGTAGCGGAACCGTATTGTTGATAATATTTATCTGGCGCATCATCACTTACTACATGTATTTGTTAGCCGGTATAATCATCATTCCCAAATGGATTGAAAAATCATTTGTGAAACATAAACCGTGAATCTTGTAACTTATTTTTAGAATTGTGTAACGACCTCCTTTATTAAATTCCTCACCTTTGCCATGTAACAATTCAGTTACAAGTTATACATCAAATAAGATGAAAAACAAATGGCTATTAACATTCTCTGCTATTACATTATTGCTTTTCTCAACATCGGTTTTTGCAACAGAACCCGGTATATCAGTGGGAGTAAAAGCCGGACTTAATCTATCCAACATCTACGATTCGGAAGGTGAGGATTTCGAGGCTGACTCAAAACTTGGCTTTGCCGCCGGAGCATTTCTTCAGATTCCTCTTGGAAGTTTTATCGGAATTCAACCGGAATTATTATTCTCCCAACGAGGTATACGGGGCTCAGGTACCATCCTTTTCAGTGATTATACCTTTATGCGTACCACTAATTATATAGATGTGCCGCTTTTATTGGCGATCAAACCGATTCCATACCTGACATTTTTGGTTGGACCACAGTATTCTTACTTAATCAGTCAGCGTTATGAATTTAATAATGAATTCATCAACATTGATCAACAGGAAGAATTTGAAAATGAAAATATTCGAAAGAATACCATGTGTATTACCGGAGGTTTTGATGTGAATGTGGATAATCTGGTATTTAGTGCAAGGGCCGGCTGGGATTTCTTAGACAACAAAGGTGATGGAACATCATCAACACCACGGTACAAAAACATGTGGACACAGGCAACAATCGGTTATAGGTTCTAATATGACGAATGACCGAATTTGAAAACAATTTATTTTATATAAAAACAAAAAATGGAAAATTTAAACGGAACAGGAAAAATTATCGGTGCTTTGCTCGTAGGAGCATTAGCCGGTGCAGCGCTCGGAGTGTTATTTGCACCCGACAAAGGAAGTAAAACCCGTAGCAACATCATGGGTGGAGCGAAGGATTTAGCAAGTGAATTCAAGAAGAAAATGACAGAAGAAGCTGCTGCCTTACGTCAGAAAGCTGAAGAACTGGAAAATATGGCAAAAGAAAAAACCGAAGATATTTTGAATAACATCAAAAATAAAGCGGAAGAAGCCACCAAATCAAAATAATTCATTGATTGATTTTTTAACTACATAAGTCACAAAAGTGAAAATAAGAAAGTTATTAGTGATCTTATGTGTCTTATGTGGTTAATTATTGCTATATAATTTTTTATTGATAAAATGTTTAATCAAACGATTATGCCTGAATTACATAAGATTGAAGGAATCAGCGAAAGTGTGAAACAATACCTGCTGCTGAATTACGAAATTATCAAGCTCGAGGCCACCAAAAAAACTTCGGAAATTGGTGCCACCTTTTTCAGCGCTCTTATGCTGGGAATAGCATTATTTCTTTTTGCATTTGCGTTGAGCATGGGTGTAGGCTTTTATCTTTCAGCGCTTTTAGGTGATACTTTTTCCGGTTTTGGTATCATTGCCGGATTTTACCTGCTCATAAGTATAATACTGCTTGCAGGTCGAAAAAGGTTGATTGAAAAACCGCTGCGTAATAAGATTATAAGAAAACTTCTGGGGAATAAAAAAGTGTAAACTGCAGTAAAATGGAAAATACATTTGTCACAAATCATTCTGAACTTTTA
>JAYFPP010000032.1:0-3364 GCA_034927635.1 Paludibacter sp. | reverse complement strand
CTGAATGCTGTTTCAGACATATTCACTTCTTTTGCCACATCCGCCAGCTTGATTTGTTTATCAAAATGCTCAAGCATAAAATGATAAGCTTTATTGATGCGTCGACTATCATACGACTCAGCATCCTCTTCACTAAAAGATTTACTTGACAACACCCGCATATCATCACACAAGGATAAATCATAAAGCAAACCAATGAAATTCAATACCGAATGTGCTCCGTTCGTTTCTTTAGATAAAGAAACTATCCGGTCTTTAAACTTAGCAATGGTTTCTTCGGGAAAAGTAATACCACATTTTGCTTTCTCAAACATATTACCCAGCGACTTAAACTGATTCCTTTCCAACAGCGTCTGATCAAGAAGATTGGAGTGAAACTGAATGGTAACTTCCTTGATATCTTTGAATTTCTTTTTATTTCCCAACCATGAATGTCCTAAATGAGAACCAGTAATCAACACTAATTCGTAATACCCTATTTCTTCAACACTATCTCCTACAATCCTCCGCGCACCTTTCGCATTCTCAATAAAATTCAGTTCATATACATTTTCGTGGGTATGAATTGGATAAGTGAAAACATTTTTAAGTCGGGTAAAAATTGTAAAACAATCTTTATTGGACAAAGGGGTGATTTCACCAAAAATGACATTCTTCATTTACATTTGAATTTTAACGATTAAACCTGAAGATGATACGTTTCTGATAAGAATTTTATCAATAAAATAAACGTTCAACGGGCAAATATAGTATTATTTTATCAACATATGTATAACAACTCAATTATGCAAAATCGTTTCAAACATATAGTTTAATACTAATTATTAACCAATTACATATAGAAGTTATATTTTCTCCTCTACGATTAACCTATACGAAAAGTATCACTAAAAGATCCCCGGAATTAATATCCCACTGTCTGCGCAATCACAAAATGATAGTCGGACGACAAAGCAAGCACATTGATCAGTTCTTTGCCTTTTACGGAAGCTCTTTCTACTACTTTCAGTCCCTCCGAAGCACAATAAAGATACACGTTCTGACAACAATGAGCTGCATCCAATCCTGCATAGACCGCACGTTGTTCATCAGTCATGTTGGTAAGTTTCCTGTAATCAGCCACAAAAATCAGGTTCAATGGTGCTTTCTCAACAAATTCCTGAGTACCGCAAAATTTACGGTAATCACCTGCTTTCACAGGCTCCAATATATGTTTCTGAGGATTATAAAGATAAATTCCATCAGCCCTTACTGCATATACCTGTAAAGGATATAGCGCCCGCGCCGAAGGGACTGTTCGTTTGCCGTTCTCACGATTTACGCCATAGGCAACCCACATCAGTTCCGACAAGTGTTTTTTCGACAATGCTTTTTCCTGAAATCCCCGATCGGTTTTGCGGTTTTTCATAGCGGTCATCAACGGTTTTCCTCCAGAAGTGTCGGGAGCTTTCAATTTAATAACATCGAATGAGCTGAAAGAAAACATGCAGATTAACAACGCAATAAATGAATTAAATGATTTCATATTTCTAAATATTTTGATTTTGGTTCAAAGATAGAATTTATTTTTGTGATTTTAAATCGCATGATTCATGGTTTTAAATCCGAACATTTTACCCTACCTTTGTGTTTTAGAAAATTGAACCAAAAACATGGAAACTTCAAACATACTTTTTGCATTCGGATTAACTCTTTTTGCAGGTTTAGCTACCGGCATCGGGAGTTTAATTGGATTTTTACATAAAAAATTCAACCCTAAATTTCTGGCTGCATCTCTTGGTTTTTCTGCCGGAGTGATGATTTATGTCTCACTGGTGGAAATATTTGCTAAAGCAAAAGATGCTTTAATCATTGAATTCGGAGCAAAACAGGGATATTGGTTCACCGTTATTGGGTTTTTTGCCGGTATAGCAATCATCGGCATTATTGATAAACTTATTCCTTCAGTAGAAAACCCCCACGAAATAGATAAAACCAAAGATTACGATAAACCGGGAATAAAAGATAAAAGTAAACTGATGCGTATGGGCTTATTCTCAGCATTAGCGATCGGTATTCATAACTTTCCCGAAGGACTGGCTACTTTTATGGCTGCCATGGCTACTCCAACGCTGGGTATCAGCATTGCAGTTGCCATTGCCATACATAATATTCCTGAAGGACTGGCAGTTTCAGTACCAGTATATTATGCAACCAGAAGTAAGAGAAAAGCATTTCTTTATTCTTTTCTTTCCGGCCTGGCTGAACCAATTGGTGCTATAATCGGTTATTTTCTATTGAAATGGTTCTTCTCTGATGCAGCTTTCGGATTTGTTTTTGCAGGAGTGGCTGGTATAATGGTTTATATTTCTCTTGATGAATTACTTCCGACAGCTGAAGAGTACGGTGAACACCATGTAGCCATTTACGGATTAATCGCCGGCATGGCTGTCATGGCGCTCAGCCTGGTGCTAATGGCCTAATAATAAAATTAAAAAATGAACGAAACACCCAAATATACCGGTTTAATCGAATTCAAAGATATCAACCTCAGCGAGATTGGACCTTTCATCCATTGGTCATTCTTTTTTCTGGCATGGCGTATATCCGGTAAATATGAAGGCATTGAAACTGTATGCGAGTGTGGCTCATGCAAAACCGGCTGGTTACAAAAGTTTCCCGAATCGGAAAGGGCAAAAGCAGAAGAAGCTCTCAAACTTTATAAAGATGCGCAGGAAATGCTCCGGGAATTCCGGGAAAAGAAAGTCCTCACAATCAATGCTTCCGTCGGCATTTATCCTGCTTATGCCAAAGATGATGATATTTTTGTTATGAACGATGGAAAGGAAATTTGCATCCCGACTTTGCGCCAACAGCAACCCTCTTCTGACGGATATTGCTATGCATTGGCAGATTTTATCAAACCAGAGGATGATTATCTTGGTGTTTTTGCCACTACTGTTCTGGGGGTAGAACCTTTTGCAGAAGCATATGAAAAGAATAACGACGACTACAGTTCCATACTGGCAAAAACCTTGTCGGACCGCATTGCCGAGGCAACAGCCGAATGGCTGCATTATGAGGTGCGTACAAAATACTGGGGCTATGCTCCTGATGAGGAGAAAAATATTGAAGAAATGTACAAAGTGCATTACCGGGGTATCCGCCCTGCAGTTGGTTATCCCTCATTACCCGACCAATCAATCATTTTCGAACTCGACCCGCTGATTAAATTCAATAATATCGGCATTCAACTGACGGAAAACGGAGCTATGTACCCTAATGCATCAGTATGCGGAATATATTTTGCTCACCCACGCTCGAGATATTTCATGATTGGCAAAATCGACGAAAATCAACTGAATAATTACGCCGCGCGCAGGGG
>JAYFPP010000062.1:0-2226 GCA_034927635.1 Paludibacter sp. | reverse complement strand
TGCGCATGTAAACCTGTTCCCGTCTTATGCCACGGGAGGGATTCAGGCATCGGGTTATGCTGAATATATCAATAGCTGGCTCGAAAAAGTTTCTCCCAAACATATTTCGTATGATAGTTATCCTTTGTTAACCAACGGAACTATTATCGGCGATTATTTTTATAATCTGGATATTGTGAGGGCTAAGTCGAGGTTTAAGAAAATACCTTTCTGGACTTTTATTCAAACGCTTTCGATTGCAGGCACACCGGGTGTTTCTGATAAAAGAGAACCCAGCGAGGCAGATATCCGCTGGCAGGTGTGGTCGAATCTTGCCTTCGGCGCCAAAGGGATACAATACTTCTGTTACTGGTCGCCGGGTAACGGCAGCGAACAATTCGGAGAAGCCCTTATCGGAATTAATGGTGAAAAAACCGTGCGCTATGATTATGTGAAGAAACTCAACGCTGATATCAATACTATTGGTAAAATCCTGTTGGAATGTCATGCCGAAGGAGTGATACAAACTGCTGCAAAGAGCTATACCATGTACGCTCCCCTGTATAATTTCGGAGAAATTGACAGTGTGACGGGAGATGATAATATCGTAGGTTGCTTTGTTACAAAAGATGGAAAAAAGAAAGTGCTGATAACCACCCTGACTCCGGATAAGGATGCGGATGTTGTAACACTCCATCTGACTAATAATGTCACTAATGTAAAAGTATGGAGAAATAGCGTGTCATCACAGGAAACCGTGGTAGCAAATAAACTGACTTTCAATGTTAAGGCGGGAGAGGCAGTGCTGGTTGAATTTTAAATGTAAGTAATGGTAATGAGCAATAAGATATTTTCAAAGTTTTTTTTGTTGATTTTAATCTCAGGAGTTGTCGGTTCAAATAATGTTGTAATCGCTAAAGCAGTTCAGAAAAATCCGTATGATGTGTTAGGAATCGGATGTCTCCCGGTGGGTATGTGGGTAACACCTCCTGACCGGTTCAGAAATGATGCTGAATATAAAAAGATGGCTGAGAGTGGTATAAATTTCGTGAATGGATTTTGTCCGAATGAGGATACCGACGATGATATTAAAATGGCCCTTGATTTATCTGAAAAAAACGGGTTAAGATATTTTGTCAATCGACGTATTGTTCATACAGCCATTCATGCCCATGCACAGAGCATGAATGCGGAACTGCCGGATGAATTTATAACAGGACTCAGAAAATATGCTGATCATCCTGCTTTTGCAGGCGAATTGCTGATGGATGAGCCGGGAAAAACTCTGATTCCTTCGGTTGCAGCCTTTACCAAATCTTTTGAAATGAATTTTCCTGACAAAATGTGGCATGTAAATCTGTTTCCGACTTATGCCACAGGTGGAATACAGACCTTCAGCTATGAAGATTATATCGACACCTGGCTGAAATACACCGAACCCGGTTATCTGTCGTATGATAGTTATCCCTTGCTGAAAGAAGGCGGAATTATCAATGATTATTATTATAATCTTGATTTAGTTCGGGCTAAAACTGCGGAGCGCAGGATTCCTTTCTGGACCTTTATTCAAACACTTTCAATTGCTCAGACACCGGGAGTGCCTGATAAGAGAGAACCAAATGAAGCGGATATCCGCTGGCAGGTATGGTCGAATCTTGCCTTTGGCGCTAAAGGAATTCAGTATTTCTGTTACTGGTCGCCGGGCAATGGTGCCGAGCTGTTCAGCGATGCGCTGATTGATGCCAATGGAAAAGAAACGACAAAATACGGCTATGTAAAGAAACTCAATGCAGATATACATAATACGGGTAAAATCCTGCTTGAGTGTGATGCAATTGGTGTTATTCAAACAGCCGCAAAGCCATTTCCACTCTATGCTCCGGAAATGAAAAGTTTTGGTCCTGTGCTCGGTGTGACAGGTGACGATAATATAACCGGATGTTTTAAAGATAAAAAAGGTAAGTATTATGTGCTTATTTCACCGCTGACTCCTGATAAGGGTGCTGATGTGACCTTGCAGCTTGATAAAAAGATGAAATATGTTACATTGATAAAAGGTGATTGCACACAAAAAGTCAAGATAAAAAACAACCGGATTGAACAAAATATTGGCATGGGAGAGGCGGTTTTAATAGCGTTTTAAAAAAAAGATATTTCTTTATTATGTTTATGATAATCAGTGAAATAGTTATGAGATATCAGCGTTTGAGAATAGCATTTATTATTGCATTGTTTGCCGTTTCAGGT
>JAYFPP010000266.1:0-12803 GCA_034927635.1 Paludibacter sp. | reverse complement strand
TCGGCAATGGACTGAGAAACAGCTTCAGCATATGCTTTTCCTTTTTCAGCAGTAGCAGCAGCCGGATTGCCAATACCTGTGTCGGCTGATACAGCCTTCCAGTTGCGGGGCAGCCAGAAAGATCGGTTGCGTAAGCCCCTGATAGAAAATTGTTTGCTTTCACCTTTTCCATACATTTCGCCCGGTTTAACAAGCTCGGGATAATAATGGAGCATCAGGGAAGTTTCCAGTTCCCCGGCATGGTCGCCCGGTTCGTCGAAATAAACATTGGCATCAACAAGTTTAAAATAGTCGGAAGTAACAATCAGGAAATCTTTATAATCCAGTGCCAGATCACGGACAAAAGGGGTAAAAACATTCCCTCCGTGACCATTGATGATGAGTAGCCTGCGAATTCCCTGATAATGCAGTGAAGCAACAATATCCTGCAGGATGGCTTTCTGAGTTTCCATTCTGGTGTGCAGACAAAACATTAATTGTGTTTGACCCGGATTTTGAGAACCCAGAGGAATCGTTGGTAGCACCACAGAGCGTACACCCCGTAATTCAGCTTTGGTTGCCGCATCCAGTGAGATAGCCCGTGAAAGCAGATTGTCGGTTGTATAGGGTAAGTGCAGGTTGTGTGGCTCAGTAGCTCCCCAGGGAAGAATAGCGAGATCAAATTTGGTCGATTTGACATCGCTCCAGGTTAATTTGTCGATATTGTTCATGATAATGCAATTTGTATACAAAGATATATTATTAATTGCTAAAACATCAATTTTATAATTTACATTGAGCATGTCGGGAAACAACAGGCATATTAAAAATTACAAAGTGATTGGGAAATTCAAATGATTTGCTAACTTTGCCGCAATTTTTAAAAAAAGGTTGTACTGACCGTTTGATTTCAGTATTTGCTCCGGAGTAAATATAACATCTGTTCTTACTTCTGCTTCCGTAGTTTTTCAGGTATAAAAAATTGTAATAGTTATTCATGTTATCAGCTGACTCTCTTACCGTCGAATTTGGCGGCCAGACACTTTTTTCTGATGTTTCTTTTGTAATCAACGAAAAGGACCGTATTGCCCTGATGGGGAAAAACGGCGCCGGAAAATCTACCTTATTAAAGATTCTTGCCGGAATTCGTGAACCTTCCCGTGGAAAAGTTTCCTATCCGAAGGATACAGTAATTGCCTATCTGCCTCAGCACCTGTTGCTGGAGGATAACCGGACTGTTTTCGAGGAAACGGCACTGGCTTTTTCTGCCATCAACGAGATGGAAAAACAGATTGAGGCGCTCAATGAGCAGTTGACTACCCGTACCGATTATGAATCGGACAGTTACATGGCATTGATTGAGCAGGTTGCGGCATTAAGCGAACAGTTCTACAGCATTGAGGAAATAAATTATGATGCCGACATCGAAAAGACGCTGCTCGGTTTAGGATTCGAACGCAGTGATTTTCAGCGCAAAACCTCTGAGTTTAGTGGTGGTTGGCGCATGCGCATTGAGTTGGCAAAGATTCTGTTGCGTCGTCCGGATGTCATTTTGTTGGATGAGCCGACCAATCACTTAGACATTGAGTCGATCCAGTGGCTGGAGGATTTTTTGATCAATTCGGCTAAGGCAGTGGTGGTTATTTCGCACGACCGCGCTTTTGTTGATAACATCACCACCCGTACTATCGAAGTTACGATGGGACGGATTTACGATTATAAAGCAAAATACTCCCACTATCTTGAGCTACGGAAAGAGCGCAGGGTACAGCAACAGAAGCAGTTCGACGAGCAACAGAAAATGATTGCGGAGACCACAGAATTTATCGAACGTTTTAAAGGAACCTATTCGAAAACCCTGCAGGTGCAGTCGCGCGTCAAGATGCTCGAAAAACTCGAATTACTGGAGGTTGACGAAGAAGATACTTCGGCACTGCGCCTGAAATTTCCACCTTCGCCCCGTTCGGGGAATTACCCTGTGACCGCCGGGGGAGTAGGCAAGATGTATGGCGAAAAACGTGTTTTTGCCAATGCAAGTTTTATGATCGAAAGAGGAGAAAAGATTGCCTTTGTTGGGAAAAACGGTGAGGGTAAGTCGACGATGGTAAAAGCCATCATGCAGGAAATAGAGCATGAAGGTCAACTAACTCTGGGGCATAACGTAAAAATAGGCTATTTTGCACAGAACCAGGCTTCGCTGCTGGATGAAAATCTGACCGTTTTTCAGACCATTGATGATGTGGCAGTAGGCGATATCCGTACTAAAATTAAAGACTTGCTCGGGGCTTTTATGTTTGGCGGGGATAATTCGTTTAAGAAAGTGAAAGTACTATCGGGAGGCGAGCGTACCCGACTGGCCATGATCAGGCTACTGTTAGAACCGGTAAACCTGTTAATTTTGGACGAGCCGACCAATCATCTCGATATGAGAACCAAGGATATTCTGAAGCAGGCGCTTATCGACTTTGATGGCACCCTGATTGTTGTTTCGCACGACAGGGATTTTCTCGACGGACTTGTTACAAAAGTATATGAGTTCGGTAATCAGAAGGTAACCGAACATCTTGAGGATATTTACGGTTTTCTTGCAAAGAAGAAGATGGAGAATTTGAGGGAGATAGAGCGAAAGTAAAATTTTAATTTTTTGTTCAATAAGGGGTTGCTTCGTCGCTTCGCTCCTCGCAATGACGATCTTTTATAGTTTTAATCACCCGTCGCCGAAACGTTTTGCATCATATGAAGTCATTGCAGCGACGGGTTCAGAACATCACGAACCGTCGCATTTAGGCATATAATTAAATCATGATAGTTAAGTGCGACGGCATATATATTAACAAAACGCCATCGTCATTGCGAGGAGCGAAGCGACGAAGCAACCCCCTAATCAGTCGCACTCAACTATTTACCCCGTCATTGCAAGCAAAGCAACCTTCTTTTTTCATAGTCAGGTTTAGTTCTTTTCACGGTTATCACATATTCCATTCTTATTTGCATCGACGTAATTTTTTCCACGGTTGCCCTGTCCGTTTCTCATTCCCTGACAATTGCCGCAGCACCCTTTTCCTTTGCTGCTTGTCCGGCCGCTACCATCTTTTGAACGTACTCCATCACCTTTAGGATTGTTTCCTCCCTTGCCGTTCTCATAGTTGTCACACACGCCGTTTTTGTTTTCATCCACATAGTTAACACCCTGTTGAGTTTTCTGTTTTGCTGTGCTTTGTGCGTAAACTGCACCTGTCATGGCCACCAGCGCTACTGCCATGAAAATTACTTTTGCTTTCATTTTTGTTATATTTTATATGGTTGTTTGTAGAATTGTAGAATTTCAAATACCGTATCCCTATCGGTTGCAATTTCTTCCCGGTCTACCGGCATATTGATTTTTAAAAAGCGGACTGAATACTTCGTTTAACTGCTCTTTCTGAGCCGGATCGCAGACAGTCTTAATTTTTAGATAGAATTGGTTTGTCTCTTTCTTTAGTTTTGAATGTTGATTGCCAATGCTTTCGGATAAGCGATTAAGTTTAACTGTGTCAGGATGTTCCTTTTTTAATTCCGAGAAAATATCGTTTTTTAAAGAATCAATGGTACTGATGATGGCGTTGGCTTCGGGTTGAAATGCCCTGTTTGCTTCTCTGAATGCCTGCATTTGTTCATTGTCGAATCCCAGTGTTTGTCTGAAGTAGCGTCCGTTCAGTCTTCTTTCGCTTTCAGTGTCGGATATCAGTATGTCAGTGTCAGTTTTCTCCTGATATTGATGGTAAAAGATGCTGATGATGGTGCTCAGGTTTAACAACAGCAATAAAGCTACCAGCCATTGAAGTATTTTTATCTTATTCATGAGTTTCATCATTATAGTAAATAAAATTTTCAATTTCACTATCGTTGATATTCAGTGCCGTGCTTTTGTCGCCGGCGGAGAATCGTCCGAGTTGCGTTCCCAGAAAGATTACTGTACTAATACTTGCTGCGACTGCAATACTTTGCCAGGCTGTCATTTTTTTTGCAACCGGCGTTTCTATGCTGCTCATAATCACAGTGGAAAGAAACGGATTCGGTTCTGTTTGTTTTTCTCTGTTGATGAGATCGTCGATATATTCGTCAGTTTTCATTTTTACTGTTGTTTATTGTGTTAGACCGTTAATTAATCATTCTCCTACTAATGAGGCAATTTTTTTTGCAGGCTTGCTTTTGCCCTTTGCAGATGTTGTTCCACCGCACCTTCGGTTGTTTGCATGACGGCTGCGATTTCTTTTTGCGAAAGCTCCTCGTATTTGCTTAAAATAAAGGCAGTGCGTTGTTTGTCGCTTAATTTGTCAATTGCTTTTCTAATCGCCTGATCTCTTTCCTCATCGATCATTCGTTGTTCAGGATTTCGGGAATCGTCGCGCCTGTTGAAAATATTAAGGATTTTTTCTTCCGTCAGTTCAAAAAATCGCTCTATCTTATTTGCATTTACATAATTCAAACTCAGGTTGACGGTAATTCTGTAAATCCAGGTGGATAATGCCGCTTGTTCCCTGAAATTTCCGAGCGACTGAAATATCCTGATGAAGACATCCTGCGTCAGGTCTTCGGCATCTTCTTTATTATGAACGAAGCCCATTGCTGTACGGAATACCATTTTGTGGTATTTATCGACCAGCAGTTTAAAAGCGGAAGTGTCGCCGGAAAGGATGGAATGTATTATTTCAGTTTCTGTCATTGATTCAACCTATGTTCATAAGACAAAATATGCGGTAGTTTCCTACTAAAGTCACGAAAATTATAATCACACCGAAACAATATGCAATGATAATCAATTTTTTGCAGACGCATGAATGAATAAACTACACGATACTTTTGAATAAAATTTATCCCCTGGATAAATATGAACTATTCTATATTTGTCCTTTCACAATCTGATGTTTTGCATCAGATAATCTAATCACTAATCTTAAAATAAAATTTTATGAAAAAATTACTACCTTCTTTGATTAAGGGAAAATGGATGTATACCTTTTCCTTGCTTACACTGCTTTTTTCCACCTCTTTCTTGTTTGCCGAAGAGGTTTTGCTCGGGCAATACGAATTTACCACCGGAGCTAATCAGACAAAACCCGGCAGTGTTGCCAGCGGACTGACTTTTTCTGATATAATTATTAATTCGGCAAAAGTGACTTCCAGTTATGTGGGCGATGCTGTTGAGACCTCTAACTGGGGAACAACTTACAATGTCAATACCGGCCGTTGTATTCAGTTTTCGATTGTGAAAGATGCCACTTTAAGTGAATTTAATGTATCGAGGGTGGATATCACTTATAAAAGGGTAGCCGGTGATGCAAAGCGAAGTGTACAACTAAATGCCGGGAACTTTCTAAATCCCAATACGGTAAAGCCATACACCAATACAGCCGCGCCTTATACCGGTCCCGGGTTTGAGACTTTGTCGATGACTGAAGATCCTCTGCAGGCAATTCCGGCAATTACAGATGCCACTGTTCAGTATATTGCTGTGGCGGTACAAACAACAGCTGTTACCAACGTAGTAACATTTGATAAAATTGAAATTTATGGTACAGTTACAGAAAATCTTAGTCCCTCAATTGTTACAGATATCTCATCCAAGCGTCTGGATGCCAGTTTGGGGAGTCCCCGGGCCTTTGCAGTTCAGGTGTATGGAGCCAATCTTACGGAACAAACTTCACTCAGCATTGTTGGCACCGATGCTTCTTTATTTCAGATTGACCAGGCCTCTATTGCAGCAGCTACATTGAATGCCAATCCTCAGACGGTGAATGTTACTTATGCGGCAAATGCACTGACTTACAATACCTCAGGGAAAGTGCATGTTCCTCATGTAGCAACATTAAGAATAGAGAATGCAAGTGTGCCGACTCAGGATATACCAATCTCGGCAAACACCAACTTGTTAATGGAGGATTTTTCAGGATACAATGAAATCGGAGTAGCCAGTTCAATCCTTGCCGATCTGCCGGCAGTTGACGATAATCTAACCCATTCACTTGCTTCGGGTTGGGCGGGAGATAAACTTTATGCGTTCAGGGCAAGTTCGCCGAATTTTGGAGCTATATGTCTCGGCTCTTCTGTTGCGGATTCAGCTTACCTTATCAGTCCGGAATTAGATTTAAGCCAGCCTTTTAATGTGATGTTCAAGATGAGAAGTCTGGCAGGTAGTACCGATGGAAGATTCAGATTATACCTTGATGGAGATCAGTTGATTAATTCAGGAGGGCAAACGAATCAAACCCTGACGACAAAAACATCGCAGGCCTTTGTGGGAACTGCAACCAGTAAAATCAAACTCACCGGGGTGCAGGTTGAAACAAATCAAATTGTTATTGACACTATTGTTGTAAATTATTCCTCAGATCCGACCCTGAACGTTGCACTCAACAAGGAAGAAGATTTTGGAGGTGTTGTGCCAGGTAGTGAAAAAACTATAGACATTCCGTTGAAAGCTTATAACCTGACCGGTGATGTAACTTTATCACTACTGAGTGGTGCTAATTTCAGCATCGTTTCAGAAGCAACGGTTGCTCAAGCTACAGCAGTTTCCGGAACGACGGTTTCAGTGAAATTTACAGCTCCTGCAACCACAGGGGCTTACTCCGAAACGCTGACCCTTGCTACAAACGGAATGACCAGCCGTACTATTCTGTTGAAAGCATCTTCAGATTATGGAACAGGCACAGAGGCAACTAATAACAGAAAAATCATCGTAAATAATTCAGGAGTAGAATTGTCGGGCTATGCAGGAGCAAAAGTGGCTGTTTATAATCTTGCAGGAATCAGTATAAGCGATTACAGTAATATCACTGACAGTCATACCATCCTTATTAATGAAAAAGGTTGTTATATTTTGAAAATTGAAGATGGTAAAACCAGCATCACAGAAAAAGTAATTATTAGATAGGTCTCTCAGGTATGTAAAAGAAAAAGTGTTGAAGTTAGAAAAACCGGTTGTCTGAATTATAACGGACAACCGGCTTGCTTTTATTCCTATTGATATAACGAGCCTGATAAGTCGTCATTGAATAATTTACCCCATGCTTTTGAATAAAATTTATACCTCTAAGTATTAGTATGTTCTTAAATTTGTAATGTTATTAAACTTTATTAATCATTAAATATAATCGTATGAAAAAAATTACTATTTTATTATCCGTAATTGTGCTGAGCGTTTCTTCTCTTTTTGCGCAAACAACTCTGGAAGTGGGCGCAGGTAAAACTTATGCAACAATTGTTGATGCCTGGAATGCTGCAAAAACAGATCCGGCAACAGATATCATAATTAATGTTGCTGAAGGAACCTATGTTGAAGCAGCGTCATTAGGCGCTATTGCCAGCAAGAAAATCACTATTGTAGGTGCAGGTGCCGACAAGACTTTTATTAAAAGGACAGCTTTAGAGACATTTACATTACCGGGTGTTACAGGTCATGTAGATTCAAATCCAAACCGCTTGTTCCAATTTAATACGAATGAAAGCAATCTGGATTTAACTCTTGAAAAGTTATCAATTCAAAACATGGGATTTAATAATGCAAACGGTGGTGGTTTTGTAAATGTGACAAGTGGTGGAGGAACCAATCTTAAATTTACTTTTCGTAACTGTAACTTTTATAATGTGATGGCTCGTGCCGGAGGAATCATCCAGACTCAGGTTGCTGATGCTGCTCTTTCAATTCTTTTTGAAAATTGCTTCATCGAAAATTGCGGATCTTTCGATAATAATGGAATGAATGCGTTGATCGCGTATCAGAGTGGCTCATGTACAATTAAGAATAGTACGTTTATGAACAACATCTTTAATGCGCTGAATATTGGAAATAAATCTCCCGGAACTGACCGGAATTTGCAATCGGGGACGCTGGTTAACGGAAATAATACCGCAAGTACACTTAATGTTGAAAATTGCTATGTGGTAAATAATAAATTTTTATTTGGAGATACTGATAAAACTCATCCGATGTTTGCCATGAAATCCAATATCGGAGCTGATTCTGTATTCATTACGATAAAAAATCTTATTTCAGTGGGAAATAAGCGGGCATCTTCTTATGATTGCGATTTGTATTATCAGAATACTTTCAACCCGGTTATGGAAAATGTGATCGTTAATGCGGTAAGAAACTTTGAAAGAACTCCTTTGACAGAAACGACTGATACATTGATTGATGCCGATGTTCCATCGATAGCAGGAACAGTAATTATTGACCAAACAAAAACATATAACTCGCCGGAAGTCAATTTCGAAATGGATGCAACGACAAATCTTCCAAAAATATTTGTAAATGCAACAACAGGTGTGAAGTATCTGAACCGTCTTCCTACAGGATTGGCTGATAACCGTGTAAATGGTCTGAAAATCAGTAACAACAATGGCTTATTGAATATATCAATGGATAAACCGGAAAATGTTGCTATTTATAATGTTTTAGGCGCAAAAATTACCCATTTCAATCAGGTGACTAATGCCGAAGTCAGTTTGACATCCGGGGCATACATCATCAAAACTACTTCTTCTACAGTAAAAGTACTGGTAAAATAAACTCAGATATCACTTTAATCAACCATCTTCGGAAGAATTTTCCGGAGATGGTTGGTCTTTCCTCTCATTCATCAGTATAATATTATATGTTTGTTGAACAAACAAAAGTTTACGATCTACAGTTTTGTCGACTGCCGACTGTCGACTGCTCGTATTTAGGAGATAGAAAAACCAATACAAACACATTTAGATGAAAAGAAATTGTTGCTTTTGGCTGCTGATATTTTCCGGTTACCTGTTTGCTCAGAATACAGCCGGGCTAGAAGTTGCTGTCTCTGACCAGTTGCTGTCACTACCTCAGTTCAGCCTTTTGTATGATTTCTCTGACCAGAGCCGTGAGGCGCAAACAACAGGAGTGAGTAATTTACAGGCTTCTGCCATGACTTCGAAATCTGCCGCCGAGGGTATAACTGCAAATGGCAGGTACTGGATAAAGATGAATTCCAATACCAATACCATCGCATTCAAAAATATGGGTTTGTTGTTTGATATTCTTCCCGATGCTGGCTATGATGTTGTGCTGAAGAATTATGAAATTGTACATGCCGGTAGCGGTGTACTCAACGAATCCTGTGTGAACCGTATGGCTGTTTTCCGTGATATCTCACGCGATGCAACGGGTGTCGAAGCAGGACGGGATGATTTTACTTCTTATACCGGTCGTGGGGTGTATGCCGATAATGTTCCTGTTTCAGCTTTTAAAACAACAACAATTTCCGATAATGTAGTTTTCAATGTACGGCAGTATTTTACGCTAAGTGTTAACAGGAAAGGTTCTCCTGCTGATGTGGAGTACTGGACTGTTGAGAGTGTGAAGATTAACGGTTGGGTGGTGCCATCGGGCAGAGGTAATTTTTTGAGTGCTATTGCTCAGGGCGAACAGCTCTTGTTAGCGGCACAGATTGGCAACGAAATCGGAAAATATTCTGAAGCCGTTTATCAGGAATTTCTGCAACTGCTTACAGATGCAACAACCATTCTGAGTGATCCGGCTTCTACTTCTGAAATGATAACTACATGGACAGCAACCGTGCAACAGGCGGTGACTGAATTCCCTGATAAAGTAAACAGCGGAAAGGTTATCGTTAGTGTGGATACAAAAGCCGGTATCCCATTGAATGAGGGCTTTGCCGGATTCAATATGCGTATCGCGGATGGCCCGTGGACCTATACGCATCCCGAATTTAAAGCAGGTGTGAAAATGATGAATCCCGGTTTCCTGCGTTATTTCTCCGGAACATCGGGCGATTATTTCGATATTCATACCGGACAATACGAATTGCAATGGTTCGAAGGTACTTCCAGCAACCCGGGAACGGGTGGCGATGATGGTTCGCAGGACGATTATTCTTCAATTCCCGAATTGTATAAATGGATGGAAGGAAAAGGGGCGCATCGTTTCATTGATTTTGCCAGAATGTGTGGCGAAACAGGGACAAAAATAGTGGTTACCTGGAATGGTTTTTATGAATCGGCCCGGAAGGCAGCACAGTTTGCACGCTTCTGTAAAAATAATCACATCATTGTGGACAACTGGCAATTCTGTAACGAGCCGAATTTCTTCGTAGCTCCACGTCGCTATATCTGGAATGATGGGGAGGATTATGCTCACAAAATGCGGGAAATTGCCGATTCCATCAAATCGGTGTTCCCCGATGCCAATCTGGCACTGAGTTACGGATGGAACTGGGGTTCCTCAACTTTTGCGGCACAGATAAAACAGTATCAGAATAAAAACGGGCGCTTCTGGAACAATGCTTCCATTCATGCTTATCCTACTCACAGAAATGCCGATGCGGTATTTAATGATGGATTTCTTACAGCGAACAAAGCGCTTGATAATTATACTTCAGGTAGTTATTTCTCAGGAATGACAGGCAATACATGGACAAATGCCAAATTGTTGATCACTGAATTCGGCGTATGGAATGATGCGCTTAACAGTACGAACTATAGCGGTATTTATGTTGCGGAATATTTCATGCGACTCTCTCAACAGGCGCAGGCATCGATGATAGGGAAACACCATATCGCAAGTGCATTCAAGCCTGTGAACAAGTATCAAACGGAAATAACGGCGGCATGGCAAAATCAGACGCCTATCAATACGGATGCTTTAGTTACCGGTTATACCATCGACAGTGAAGGATATGGTCATTATATTGTGAATAAGGCCTTTAAAAGCAGTAGTTTTGCATGGAAAACCACCAATAACAATGCAGAACTTGTTCCAAAACGAGATGGAGGCAATCTACCGGCCATCTATGCCACTGCTTATAAAGGGATGAATGACAGGGATTATATGCTTGTCACCAATAAAACTGCCAATCTTCACGATTTAAATATCCATTTGGATGGCGTGTTACTTAATAAAAAAGCGTATGTGGAGTATTTTACTGATATTAATCCTGCCAATAGCATAACGGCGACCTATACTGATAGTATGACCGCCGATTTGATAAAACTAAAACCCTATTCGGTTACAAGGATTGAGTGGTTGAAAGAAACTGCCGCTATTCCTGCACCGCTGGCCACGAGGATATATTCGGTAGAACATAAAGGAAACGCTGTATCATTAAAATGGTGGAAAAGAGACATTGCCACCACTTATACTGTGAGTTATGGAACTGCTCCGGGCAACTATTCGCAATCAGTGCTGGTAAATGATAATAGCGCTGAAATAACCGGTCTCCAGCCCGGATCAACGTATTATTTTGTGGTAACCGCTACCAATGCTGCCGGTTCAAGTGCTTATTCCAATGAGGTGGCAAGCAGAGCTGCTATACCTGCAAAGCCTGTTATCAATTATAAACACGAAGATGCCGGCCGGATCTCCATCCATTGGGAAAGTGTACCTTTTGCGAATGGATATCGCGTAAAATATGGTACAACTCCGGGAGTTTATACAACCGAGATTGATGCAGGAAATGTGTCGGGTTATCTTTTCCGGAAGATGCAGAACAATCAGCATTATTATATCTCTGTAGTCGCTTATAACGGATACGGAGAAAGTGAATCTTCTGATGAGATTTCAGCCACACCTGTAGTTAACCGCCCATGGCCGCCTTATCTGGTGAATGCTTCTGAGAATGCTAACGGAACCGTCACATTAGGATGGACACCTTCTGATTCTACCTTTAATGCCAAATTTAATGTATATTATTGCCCGACACCATGGAATGATAATAATTATCACTTGGTTGGTACAAACATCAGCGGAAATACTTTTACCGATTTTACTTCGCGTAGTGCCGGCTACCATTATTATCGTGTCAAAGCGGTCAGTCAGGTGGGTGAAAGCCAGTTCTTTTCGATGATAGCCACCGTGAATAAAATTAAAAGCGGTGTCTCCGGGTTTGATGAACTTACAGATGGGGATATAAAATTATTTCCCAATCCGGTTGGTGATTTGCTCTATATCCACTCGGATGATTCTGCAGGATTAACTGCCTACCGGGTTTTTGACAGTGTCGGCAGATTAATCAAAAGAGGAACAGGTAGCGAAATAAATGTTGCAGATTGTAGCAAAGGTCCGTTATTGGTGGAGATTGAGAAGGGGGGACAGCGGTTTCGGAAGTTGGTGTTGAAAAAATAAATATTAATATGCAAAGAAGAATCGTACATTTAGCGATGTTATCATCGGGTTTATCCGTTGCCTTGCCGGTGATGACTGCCACACCTGTATCAAAGCCGAACATTATCATTCTGACGGCTGATGATCTGGGCTGGAATGATATTTCTTCTGCTATCGGGACAGATAACCGGGGATCGAAAAACCATCAGACTCCGAATATCGACAGGTTTTTTACCCAGAGCAAAGTCTTTACCCGCGCTTATACCCAGCAAAACAGTGCCCCGACCCGTGCTGCTTTACTCACAGGCCAGTATGCCATCCGAACCGGTGTATTTAACGTGGAATCGCTGGATCGGGGAGTCGGCGATCCTAACAGTACGATGATCATTCCTCCGGCTCAGAATTTAAATATCAATCCTGCAACCGTTACTTTTGCCGAAACCCTTCGAACAGTGGGTTACAAAAACTATATTTTCGGGAAAGTACATGGATGGAATGGTGATCTGAATGTCAATCACGGATTCAACTACGATTTTTCAACAGCAAAACAGGTAAACCGCGACGGACAGAATCTCAGTAATTACATGGCCTATAATTATAAGGGGACGTGGGTGTTTGACGATTCCGATTATGATCAATATGCCTCGCCCTATACGCAGACTTACATCAATAAAAATCTGAAACCATTTGCCAACGG
>JAYFPP010000222.1:0-2117 GCA_034927635.1 Paludibacter sp. | reverse complement strand
GAAACCTTTGCAACCGAACCATCCACACGAAGGATGTAGAAACCGGATGTCAGTCCTTTTGATGAGAAGGTTCCGTTCAGTTTTTCAGATTGTACCATTCTTCCGCTCATATCGTAGACAACAACTTCAGATTTCACGCCTTCAACCACTACTTTTTTATCATTGGAATACACTTTATAATCGTCGGAGTTAATCAAAGGTAATCCTGAGATATTTTGTTTCCAACCCCATACGGTAATGTTGGTATTGGCATCGGCAGGATAGGCTGCTGCACGGTTTGGCAGTTCTTTTGTCGGATCAGCCTGACCTACTTCGGGATAACCCCAATCAGGTTTGTTGTACAAACGATATTCAATGGTCATTACCATCGGAATGGAAAATGAGAAAGTCCCATCCTGATTTTTGGTGGCTTTCATGGCATTGTCCATGTTCCAGCCAAGGAAGTCGCCCATGATCCATACACTGTCGGTTCCGGCAGGTACGGTAGCGGTAATGTTAATGGTACCGGTTTTATCAGGATCGAAGATAGCCTTGAAAGCATTTACAACAACGGCTGTTGAGTTTTCAGTTGTTCCGTAGGTAAAATTACCTGAAGGATCGGATTGTTCGTACGACCATGCCGGACCTGCACAAAACTTAAATTCCATATTCTTTGCATCCTTACTATGAACGGTCTTCGTGAAAATTTTTCCATTTACATCTTCCGACACAAAAGTCATTTTGTAAGCTTCGGAAGGACTTGACCAACCATTAAAAGCTCCAACAATATATAACACCTTAACGGTGGTTGGCACTAAAACGTCCACCGTAACATCTCTTTCATCCAGTTGGAAAACTTCCAACCAGGTAGCAACCACATCATTGGCAGCCCAGGTACGGTTAGCGGCTAATTTTACTCCCTGCGCATCTGCTTCTTCATATTTCCAGTCCGGACCCGACCAATATTTGTAACCATCGGTTTCCTTGGCATTCGGAAGATCAATGGTGTAATGCGTGGCATCCACCTTTGTCATTGGTGTATTAAAGCTCCAACCTGTCATATCTCCAACGATATAACAAGCATTCGTTCCCGCAGGAACAGTCACGTTGTAAGTTAATGCTGCAACAGGTTGCATCATTGAAAACAAACCCATCAGGGCAATTACTAATGTAAAGATTCTTTTCATAACACTTTTTTTTAAGATTGATATTGTTGATAATTAAGAAATAAACATAGTAGGTGTCAAATATACACAATGGTTATTGTATATACAACACTTAGTCAAAAAATTTGTTCAATTTAATTTATTTTACCATTTGAAAGATACTACCTCTCCGGGTTGGAAGGTATAATCAAAGAGGGTTTCCCCGCATTTAAGGCGAATTACCTTCGCTTCTTTTCCATAATAAACTCCCAGGTAGGCAAAACTTCCATCGGGATTTCTGAAAGCCACTCCTTTAAGTGCATCGCCGGAAGATTCGAGCCGCGTAGCATTGGGTTGAACTACTTTGCCATAATGGCCAATGGCATAATATTCTGCATTATTCTTTACTTTTCCGGCAGAGCTCACCTGCACTACTCCCCAGCAATTCTGACATCCGAAGTTTTTCGGACCATCATTTTCATCGAGGGCAAGGTTCCACAGCAGCGCGTTCTTACTCCGGCAGTTCATCGCTCCGGCGAAGAGTTCGCCCACATACCAACGTACATTCTGATCGAAATCGGGCGCCCAGCCACCACCGGACTGTTCGGTGAAGTAGAGGTTCTTGTCGGGATGCGCTTCGTTTACTTTGCAAAGGGCAGATATTTCTCCTTTGTACAAATGAAATCCTGACCCATCGACATAACTTTTGGCTACCGAATCATTCATGATACTTATCGGATAATCGGGATTATCGCAGTTATGATCGAAAAGTACAATCTTCGTGGATAAACCCGAAGCAGCCAGTTTCGGTCCGAAATGATCGCGGATAAATACTTTCTGCTCTTCAGCGGTCATGTCCATGCAGGGATAAGCGGCCGTCCCGAACTCAGGTTCGTTTTGCACGGTCATGGTATGAATAGTTATCCCTTCCTGTTGATAAGCCCTGATATATTTGATCAGATATTCGGCATAAACATCGTAGCAATCGGTACG
>JAYFPP010000119.1:0-1572 GCA_034927635.1 Paludibacter sp. | reverse complement strand
ATGAATAATCCATCTCCCGGTTTTGAATAAAAATTGTACTGTGATATAGAAATACTGTCGTAATTTTGTGATATTAAAGTCACAAAAACATCTGAACATGAAAACCATCAATTTTCTTATTATTGCATTATTCTTACTCATTGTCCCCGCAATCAGTGCTCAACAGGTTAAAAAAATTGTAATGCCACTCGAATATGCGGGAACTCCTGTACCCAATGGTCTGAGTGGCGCCGAAAAAGTTTCGGAGGATGGTGGTATTTCAAATATCTCTGTTGCAGAGATGACCGTTTTGCTGCCTCAATCGGAGAAACCGACCAGCTGTGTGGTGATGTTTCCCGGTGGGGCTTATCAGTTTGTGAACATGATTCAGGCAGGTTTTAATGGTGCCGAAGTTTTCAATAAAGCTGGTATTGCCGCTGTGGTAGTGAAATACCGTTTGCCGAATGGTAACGGGATGGTAGCTTTGGAAGATGGAACACAGGCAATCAGAATGGTGCGAAAGATGGCGAAAGAATGGAATATTGATCCGGCTAAGATAGGTATCTATGGTTCTTCGGCAGGCGGACATCTGGCTTCTATGCTTTCTGTCCATTATAAATTAGCAGATCCTTCCTCTCCTAACGAATGGGATCATTACAGTTCAAAGCCTGATTTTGTTATTCTGGCAAAAGCAGTTATTGAATCATCGGCAGGCGCTACAAAGAAAAATTTCGTAGGGAAAAATCCCACTGAAGAACAACTTAATTTTGCTAACTCATTAAATTATATCACAAAAGATTGTGCTCCTACCTTTATCGTTCATTCAACTGTTGATAATGCCGCACCAGTGCAGGGAGCTGTTAAGTACTACCTGAAATTAATAGAGAATGGTGTTCCTGCCGAAATGCATGTTTTCACCCAGGGAGGACATGGCGGTATTGGTTTTACCGGCAAACACAAACCCGAGGATGAATGGGTAAATCTCCTGTTGCGCTGGAAATACCTGTATTAAGATGTAAATTTTGTAAAATTATTGCTTACCTGATTGCTAATAGTCAATCAATTATATATCTTTGTTGGTGTTTTATGATACCAATGAAATTTGGCATTATGTGTAATTGTCTGATGTGTAGAATCTGTACAATATTATAAACCTTTATCTAAAAGCAAACCTGTATGAAAAAGACCTTCTTATTGCTCGCAATTGTGTGCTCAACCAATTGTTTCTCGATTGATTATTTTCCTTTTGTTAAGGAAAATGCCGAATGGCAGGTGAATTTTACTGACTATCCCTATGAACTTATGCAGGTAAAAACAATGACTCCCCAAACATACATTTTGCATGGTGATACAGTAATTGATAATCGGACATATAAAAGACTTTGTATGAAAACCGGGCCTGTTGAACAGCCTGTTTATCAGTATTATGGAGCAATCCGGGAACAAAACAAGCAAGTGTTTTATATAGGCAGAGGTTATTACGGATATCCGCAACAAGCAAATCGCGAGAGAATTAAACGAATGAAGGATTGTCTTTTTTCGGAATATGATGATTCACAGGAAATTCTGTTGTATGATTTTAATGCCCAATTG
>JAYFPP010000269.1:0-2940 GCA_034927635.1 Paludibacter sp. | reverse complement strand
ATGAATAAGGCAATCAAAAAACTTGGCGTTATTGACCGAAAGCAGGAAGAAGAAAAGGCCTTTGCTGCCTGGGCAAATGAAACTCCCGAACGAAAAGCCAAATATGGCAACGTACTGCCCGAAATGAAAGAAAATTATGCTATGATATTCCCAACGCTACATGCCATCAGCTACTTGCGTGAAGCATTGATCAACGGAGTAGAAATGCCTCAGATTGCGTCTGAAATTGAGGACATGATGGTATCGGAATTTACAACCGACTCTATTATTAAAGCGGCAGATGAAAGTTATAAAGATTATTATCCTGAAGTTGACAAAGCTGCTCTTTCGGTAATGCTTAGAACTTATCGAAAGTTTGTCGACAGCCAATATCTTCCGGCCATCTATCAAACCATCGACAAGAAATTCAAAGGTAATTATGAAGCTTACGCTAATTATATCTACGAAAAATCAGATTTTACTGACAAAGCCAAATTGATCAAAAAACTTCAATCAGGAAAGATCAATCTTAAAAAAGATCCCGCACTGGTTTTCCTGAGAGAGGTTGAGAAAACACTCTCAAATCTGAATAACAACAACTACAACAAAGGCAAAGACATCATAGCTAATGCGGAAAGATTGTTTGAATCGGGATTAAAAGAAATAAATACAGCAAAAGGAATTAAATCCTATCCCGACGCCAACTTCACCATGCGCCTGACTTATGGTACTATCGACGGATATGAACCAGCTGATGCTACAACCTTCAATTATTACACTACCACAAAAGGGATTCTTGAAAAAGAGATTCCGGGAGATATGGAATTTGATGTACCTTCCACATTGAAGACAGCCATCATCAACAAAGACTTTGGACGATTTGCACACCCGGAAACCGGTGAAATGATCGTAAATTTCCTCAGCAGCAACGATATCACCGGGGGTAACTCAGGCAGCCCGATCTTTAATGCTCAGGGTGAATTAACAGGACTGGCTTTCGACGGTAACTGGGAAGCCATGAGCGGCGACATCGTCTTCGAAGCCAAACTGCAACGCACCATTAATCTCGATGTACGCTACCTGCTGTTTGTCATGGAGAAAACAGGCGACGCCCATCGTTTGATCAATGAACTGGAACTGCATTAAAAAGAAACAGCTCCGCCCAACAGGAAATTAATCCCCTGCACTTCATAACCATAGAACTGTTCGTATTTACTGTTCAACAGGTAATTAATTTTGGCAAAGGCAGAGAAGGTCCGGTTAAAAGAATAGGATGCACCCAGGTTGATGTCCAGCTTGGGTTGCATCTCTTTTATGAGTGTATCACCTAATTTCGCATATCTTTTTCCTTCGAAAAATAAATTTGCGGCAACACTCAGCTTTTTGTTGACTCTTACATCAGTACTCAAATCAGCTTCTATTGCCGGTTTCATCCATGCGAAACGTTCAGTTGCCACTTTCCAGTCGTTATAAACTCCTTTCAATTGTACGTTGACGAGATTTTTGTAGTTATAGTTCATTCTTACACCGAACCGGAACAGATTAACATCACTATACACCGCGTTAAAGCGATTGGTGTATAAAGTCGCTGAATCGCCTGTTATTTCTGTAGATGCATAGGCTTTATTCACAAAGAAATACTGATCATCAATGAATCGGTAATCAACAAATGCATCCAGCAATAAATTATGCAAAGGCTTCAATTTAAATCCCAGATAGGTGTTCACCGGCACGTAATTATCTTTTACACGTAAATCTGAATAAACATAAGGATTTTCAGCATAAATACCTGTTAGGGTTGACGGAGTAAAACTACCGGTTACCCCTCCGTATACCGACAAATATTTCGGAAGTATCTTCCATTCAGCACTTACATCAGGCATAGGGTTGAACGGACGACCATGAATAAATGAAAACGAGGCTTTTACACCTGCCCGTACATACCAGTCGGACCTTTCAATCATATAATAAGGATTCATCGAAAATACAGCATAATAATTCCAGAAATTAATGGCAGGGGCATCATTTTGCCTGTAGAACATGTTTTCCAACTCAAAATTCATCCCGAAGCGATTGGCACCTAAAGGATTACTGAAACCATACCTGGTTGTAATGATATGTTCCTGCAAACCATTGTTCGAATGAAAAAGGTCATAATTTATTTCTCCGGAATATTTATGTCCCCTTGCATTAGGTAATGAGCGCATTCCCACATGTGCATTGTAGCGCCAAAGCATGTCCGTCAGCGGACTGTTGGCCAAACTTAATAAACTCACATCCTCAGGTGAACGGGTAATTCTTTCCAGCGCCTGTTCTTTATAAACAGGTGTCGGAGAGGAATATACAGAAGCCCATCGACCCAGATTAAGAGTATCACCCGCACCATCAAAATTATTCCCGTAATAATTAAAAAATTCATGCGAGAAATTCATACCGGCATACAAATCATAGCTTTTAAAGAAATGATTGAATTTGATGGCACCCTGACTCACCGAATGTTTTTTATTTCCGAAAGTTCCGGTGTGCTTTAACATCAGATCCAGTCTGTTATTTTCATTCTTCAACAATGGCATGGCAAAATCACCGAGGGTATTCCAATAGTTACCCATCCCAAGCCGCACATAAGCTCCCATCTGACTGGCTTGTTGTTGAAGCAACACTTCTTCGGGAGAAAGCGGAAGAATGCTCTTATCAAAAGGAAGAGGTTGGTATATCTCAGAATAATCCACTCTTTCCTTGGCATTGCTTATCTGCAATATTTCAGGCAAAGCTGTAATTTTTCCTGCATCTTTCACTACCGGCTGGAACTCACGTTCCACTGTTATATTTCTGTCGACTTCCTCCTGAGCTCTCGCTGCTGTAACACAAAACGACATCAGCAGTACAAATATGATCGGATATTTTAAATTAGTAAACATATGGTGTAAATGTTTTTTATGATTAAATTTAGCATCAGTTGAT
>JAYFPP010000250.1:0-17379 GCA_034927635.1 Paludibacter sp. | reverse complement strand
ACGCTCAGGTTGTGTTCCTGAGAATAGGTGTATGATTTCAGATGTTCTTCGTACCAGTTGGTGTTGCCAAAGCTACGTTGGTTCCATGCCCAATCGTTTATGCCCTCTGCTTTTTCAATTCCATAAAGTAGTTCACCCCGCTGATACCGAAGAATTTTATTGATCTGGGCAGTGCCAAAGGGAGGATTTCCTCCTGCATTGATGTATGCGTCGTTTACCATCAGTGCATAGGTATATGAATCAACAACATTGGGTACAGCAACCGGATTCGATATACGTACGTTTCCGGTGTAAGTAAATTGAGTTTTTTGTTCCGTACCTGTTTTTGTAGTTACAAGTATTACTCCGAAAGGTGCCCGTGAACCGTAAATGGAAGCAGCTGCAGCATCTTTCAATACAGAAATGTTTTCAATATCATTAGGATTGATGGTCGATAAATCACCTTCAATACCATCAATCAGTACCAGTGGAGTTGAGTTGGATCCTTCACCGATGGTTCCTAATCCGCGAATATTGATGTTCATGGATTGTCCCGGTGCTCCTCCGTTATCATTTGTTATGTTCAAGCCGGCAATAACGCCTTGTAAACCCTGTACAGCATTTGATATCGGGCGTGATTCCAGCATTTTGTTGTCGATGGATTTAACTGCCCCGGTTGAATTGATTTTCTTTTGCGTGCCAAAGCCTACAACTATTACTTCATCCAGTAATTTTGTGTCGCTGGTAAGTGTTATAATCAATCCTGATATTTTGTCACCAGGAATAATTTCTTTGGTCTGCATTCCAACGTATGAGAAAACTAATACGGAATTTCTGGAGGGTACGGTAATCGAGAAATTACCATCGAAATCAGTTGTTGTTCCAATGGTTGTCCCTTTGACGATGACTGTTCCGCCAATGACAGTTTCGTTCATATTATCGAGAACTTTCCCGGTAACTTTAATGCCCTGAGCATGAACTGTCAGCGTTAATATAAGCAGACCCGCCAGTAGATAAAATGCCTTTTTCATCTTTTGTGTGTATTTAGATATAAGATTATTGTTCGTTTTGAGCTTTTTGATCAAAGGTAAGTTTATACATTACCAAACTGTCGCGGGTGAAAATGAACTGTTTTGCCAATACCGGACGACGCTTGCTTGCCAGACCAAGCGAAATTTTAGCTTTTATCATTGAATCACCTCCGCCATTGACTGTTTGTGTAAGAAACCAGGGAATTTTGATCCCGAAATCAGGAGAAGGCGCTATCCAGCGTGCATTTGATTTCAGATCAATTCTTAGTTCATTGCGCGTTGGTCCGATAACAATGGTGTCGAGTTCTATTAATCTGGCAGTTTTATTCCCGGGCACATAGATTGTATCGAGCGTAATCTGCAGCTTGTTCTGACTGTCAGGAACAGGATTTCCTGAAGCGTCCTTCAGCGTATCACGTGTAACCTTAGGATAGACATAGGTAGTATCGATACTGCGCAGCACTTCAAAAGGAAATATATTCCCAAGCGTATCATAAATTTGTATGATTTCAAGATCGCTTTTCAAATTAAAATCGCCGGGATTTTCAGTTTTTTCTTCGCAACTGTTCAGTATAACGATTGCCATGATGAACAGTAATACATGATTAAATTTAAGCATGGTTATAATATGTGTTTTTATGGTAGAGTATTCTTGTTTATTGTTTTACGAATCCGCTACTGTAATTTTTTCCTGATTGTGTTCTGATACGAATGCTGTAGAATCCCTGAGGCAATGAACTGACATTTATCTTTTGCGAGAGATTAAAATTCAGCTTTGTGTCGACCAGTTGACCGGTAGCATTAAAAATACTTACAGTGTCGATATTTTCTTGTTGTGATATCTGCAGTCCGATAATATCTTTAGCCGGATTAGGGAAGATTCGCATCGGTTCGGGCCTTTTTGAGATCACGTTTGTAATTGCATTGGGTGCCATATCTACCTGGGTGATGATGCTGTCGACATTGCTGGCAATAGCAAAATTGGATGATTTCGGTATGCTGTATTGATGTGAAGTAGGTACATCATTCCCCATATCCCAGTACATTATTCCGGCCAGATCATTATCATGAATAAATTCGCTGCGGGCGCGTGTCTGATCTACACCGGTAATAAAGCGGTATTTTCCGTTGCTGTCGAGTACCACATTCATTTCTGGTGAATAATCACCATCGAGCAAACCGTTGCGAACACCAATCGGAGCTGCTGCTGTCTGTATATTTCCCGCAGCATCTTCATAGGCTTTTGAGGTCGTAGTGGCGTATGATAGTATAATTTTATCCTTTGGGTAACCTTGTGTTATAAATCGGTTATATGCATCCTGATAAGTACTCCATCTGAACATATTAGCACTGGGGCCGTAAATCTGAAAATTAAAATAATCTACATTTGACATATATTTAGTTGCAAATGCATAAGACACATAATGAGGTGAAACAGTGAATATCTTCTCTGCAGGCATAATTTTGCCGATTTCTTCAAGAAGCAGACCGTAGTTATTGAAGCAAGTGCCATCATAACACCATTCGAAATCAAGGTCAATACCATCAAATTCCTGTGCAGCCTGCACAATACCCTGTGCCAGTGTTAACCGTTTTGCAGGATCGGCGAAAGTATTTGGCCAGTTGTCGTGTCCTTTCACACTCATACGGATGGTATAGCCACGGTAACCGTCGAAAGCACTACGCACGATATTCATAAAATGTTTGTAGGAATACAGGTCGTAACCGGGATTATCGGGATTGTCATAATTCCAGTATGAATTCATCTTATAAAGTACTGTTGCGGCAGTTATTATCTTGCCAAATCCGGGCATAGGCAGTTCATTCATGTAGGATTTAATTTGATCTTCGGATAAGTCGGTGTGCCATATAACAGTTTCGTCCAATTTTGCATGCAGATTTTCACCTACCACTGCCACCGTGTTTTCAACACCAAGTGGCAACAGAGTAGCAGGAACGGTTGCTGGCGCTCCCGAACTAAGCGGGAAATAGCCTTTTCCATTGAAAGTGAACATGAAAGTTTTTGTGGCACCCATTTCGAGTGAAAAAGCTACTATGCCGAGATTCCACCAGGAGCCTACCGGATTCGTGATGAGTGTTGTCGGGATATTGCGTTTGAATTCCTGCCCGTTGAGTCGTACAATTAGTTCATAGTTAGCAGCATTACCAAGCCGGATAGAAAATCCCTGTGTTTCGGATGCTTCTTTTCGAAATATAAACGCACCTTCAGTCCATGATTCCAGATACATCCATGTATGAAAAGCGTATTTCACATCAGGCATCATGGCCTTTGTTCCAACTTCCATTTTGGCTCCGTTGCCGTTTAACGCAAGCACTCCGTTCCGTCCGTTATATGAATTCATATAATTTCCGTTTGTTATCGTGCCTTCGTTATAGGGAAAAGGCATGGTAATGGTTCCATCGGATTTCGATTCAACACCAAGCATGATGATGTCGTTCGATAATAAATATTTTTCTTTTTCCACACCGCGGTCGGCAAAACGGGAGAAATCAGTATAAGCCGACTGAATTCTGTATTTAAATGCTGTGTTATCGGTTACTTTTTCACGTATGGAACCTGTTGCGGAAAAAATGCCGTGATGGTTAAATTTGTAATCCACAATATTGGAGCAGAGATTCTGATCGAACTTGTAATACAGTATCAGGTTGTTCCATTGCGGATGGTATTTGTTGATAGTGTTTCTCCACAAAAGGTAATTGTCGGGAACGACAGTTGACCATATACGGAACTCATCGATACGGCCTGTGAAGTTTTCTCCAAGGTACAGTTTTTCGTTTGAAGCAGGAATCGCAAGTTCTCCGGTTGTATTCAGCACCAATGTGTTGTTAACATAAGCTTTTATTATACCCTGTTGATAGTTGATGGTGATTTGTGCCCATTTTCCTGTAGAGATGCCGGAGGCATTAATTGTTGCATATTGTGTTCCGGAAAAGAATATAAGCTGGCCACTTGAATTACCCAATTGTAGCTCGAAGCGCGAACCGCCGTTGCCACGTGTGAATACTGAAGCGTTGGCTGTCCATACAGTCGGATTTATCCAAACCTGAATAGTATAACTGTCGAGTCCGTCAAGTTCATCTACGATACCGGCATCAGCATAGCCGGTAGCATCAAGTTTAAGACTGTAGTTGTCGACCTGTGCATTTAGCCATTGATAGGAGGCAAGAATCAGGAGGATAATAAAAAATAGTTTTTTCATGTAGAATGTTTTAGTGCAATAGAGAAAACAACCGGGGCAAAAGCACAAATAATAGCAATCAGATAGTTGAAGTTAAATTGTTATCTTATTTTGAGATAGCTCTTTTGTCCCGGTTATTTTAAATGCTTATTGTATCGTTAACTTAGCTGTTTTGTTTCCGGCATTAATAATGTAAAATCCCGGATTCAATCTGAAACTTTCATTTTCAGTAGATGTGGTGAATTTATTTCTTATCTGTCCGGTTACATTATAAACAATTACTTTAGTTCCGGCAGGCACATTAAATAAATTTACCTGATTGTTGTCTACTCCAAAATCCAGGCTTTCATTTGCAGCAAATACAGATTTGATTCCTGTAGCCGGATTCAACGTAATCATTTGACGAACAACCGGATCTCCTGTGGCGTTTTTAATGAATTTGATTTCTTTGATAAATAAAGTCATGTTACCTGCAGTTGCCAATATCTCAATTTTCAGACGATTGGGATTTCCGGTTACTTCAGGAATACTGGTATCGAATTCATATATCATCCATTTTGTAGGATCATAATAAGCCTCACCTTCATCGTTTGCCAAAGGATCACCGAAGGCATCAGTTGCCTGAAAATCAGAACCAGGAAAAACGGCAGGAACATTTGCAAGAGCAGGAGAGGTGTTGTTTTGCCAGTTTGAAGTGTAAAATTTGCTAAGACTTGATCCTGTGGCACTGATTACATTTTCAGCAACGGAGAATACGAGACGTACCCGTACATTTTCAGCTATAGGAGTAAGATTCTTGTCAAAATAAAAATTGAGATTGAACCAGGCTCCTGCATAACCGCTGCCCATTGGTGTGCCAACATTATAAGTTGATGTCTTGCCCCGCATGACAAATACTTTTCCAACATTTCCACCTAAATCTACAATGTTAATCCCTGCCTGAATGGCTGCCGGTTGAGCGGCATCAAGTGATGTGAATACAGCAGGTCCACCTGCCAATACAAAGTAACCGTTATTGAAATTATCTACCGGGGCGTTCCATCCTGCCGGAGGATTTGCCCCAGCATTAACTGCGTCGACGGTGTATCGTCCCACAGGTTGATCGGCAAAAACGTAACGTGAGGGAGTAATGTCGACCTGAGCATATGCAACAGCACCGAATAAAGTTGTAACAACTGCAAGGAGTAAAGTTTTTGTTTTCATAATAATACAGAATTAAAGTTGATAAAAAATCATGTAAAAACTCAGTACCGTTTTTATGTGTTGAGTTCGTTGGTGCAAATGTATGCAGTAGTTTTTTTATGAATGTTCGAAATTGTTTTTATTATGTCTCAAATTGTACGAAAATATATTTATCTGTCGTGCTGAAAATGTATCAGTGTTTTGAGAAAATTGTCAGAAAAATGTCTTCCTTCTCATTTAGTTGATTTGAACAATTACGAACAAAGATTATACATTTTGAAACATCGATGTTTTTTTTTCTGATTTCCTTTGTCATGTAAAATTGAAAGCACGTACAACTTCAATTCCATTCAAATGTTTTATCAACTTTAATTCTGTATTATTATGAAAAAAATTACATTTCTTTCAATCCTGGTGACATTGTTCACTTTGTCGACAAATGCTTATGCAACTAACTGGGTGTACAACTCAGGTGCTTCAAAATGGGTGAAGGATATTACTCCTTCCATGCTTCAGTTTAACAATTTGAATACGGCACAAGTTCAATCAGAGATTATTGCCTCAACCGGCGGTGCAAATCCAAATCCTGCGATTACATCAACTTCAGGACAAGATCTGACCGATGGTTATTTTGCTGTTAGTGGTGGTCAGGTGACTTCTGCTACAGATCCGACTCTCACTAATGTAAGAAACGGTTTTAATATTATGGATGAGACTTTGGGAGGGGTCGTTCATAAAATTTTACGTTTTGCTTCTTCTACATCTACCATTACATCAGGAACAAAATGTGGATTGGGAGGTTATTTTAACATCAACTGGTACATTCCTTCTCAATTCAATTATACGGCTTATACAATAAGTTTTACTGATTCTGTGTACAACCCCGGTACATTCTCTCTTCAATTTCTGGTATATGGGGAAGCCGGAACACAGCTCGGCACGACACAGATTTTTAATACAACAGGATGGTATAATACAACGTTTAATCAAACCGACAGCCGTCCTTTCAGATTTAAAATGAGTATACCAAATACCTCTGGTCTGATTGCTTACTATAAAACTCCAAAACTATATTTAAACAGCTCATCTGAGCCGGCTTCACGTACGGTAACAGTAAATAAAACCGGTAATGGAACCGTCACTGCTACTTATGGTAACCTGCATGATCAGGATGTTGAAACATTCACACTTACACCGGGTTCAGGTGAAACCTTAAATGCTCTCACCTACAATGAAGCAACAGTAACACCAACAGACAACGGGAACGGAACTTATACCTATACTACACCTTTATTAACTGCCAATGGTACATTAGCCGTCACCTTCTCGGGAATCAGTACCGGAATAGAAAATAACACTCCAACTTTAAAATTCTCAGTTGCTAAAGGCATATTACAAATTGAGGGTTTATTAACAGGGGAAGCTGTATCTATTTATTCTGTAAACGGAAAACTTATGCATGCATCATTTGCCACTGAATCTTCTGAAAAGATAGAACTATCACAAGGAGTTTACTTCGTGAAAACTGCAGCAGGAGTATCAAAAATTATCTTGTAATTTTCTTATACCGGACAAGCCACCCTTACAAACAGCTTGTCCGGTATATGTTTGTTGATTTGTATTGTATATGCTTTTATTAGTTTAAAATATTTATGAAGAAAGTCCCTGTTATATTTATTGTGTTTTTTTGTTTGTTCGAAATTTCAGCACAAATCAGCAATAAAGCCCTTGGTTTTCAGAATTCGGGCACTGTTGAATTCAGTGCAATAAAGGAAATGAAACATCCGTTGGTTTTTACTTTCCAAACCTGGATAAATATTAATAAGTGGGAAGAAAATAGTTGCTTGTTTGTACAGAATAATCATTCACGAAAATCATGTGAATTGAAATTAGGTAATAGAAAAACCGGGACTATTGAGTTTATTAACCAGGGAAAAGCTTTTTATTTTGATAATACGGGAATAAAGGAGAACAGTTGGCACCAACTTACACTGGTTTATAATCATCATTTGAATGAAGCTGTTACTTTGTATGTTGACGGAAATAAAATTAAATTATCATCAGTGGGTATTTCTGATAAGAAGGGTGAGAAAAGTACACAATTTATTCTGGGTAAAGATTTTAACGGACGTATGGATGAAATCCGTTTGTGGAAAAAAGATTTATCCATAGAGAATTTCTTTCTTCAAAACACAGTAAATCAATATCATCCCGATTATAAATATCTCATAGCTTACTGGAAAGGTGATCAAACAACTACAAGTGTCGTTTATGATTTTTTCGGTCGGCATCATGGAAAACCAACGAAACTAGAGATTGATAATGTAACAGACAATCCATTGTTCAGATATCGTTTAGTTTCAGGATATACAACTTTTAACAGCATGTTTTCACGTGAGGTGGTGCGTGAAACTTACCTTATGACAAACGATTTAATTATCTTATCAGGTAAAACCACAACTAATGGTGATGTATCGTTCGGACCTACTGATGAAAGTGCTTTGTTGGAAAATGTTACTTTTCTTCCCCGTTTTAAGTCCCGAAAGGGAGTTGTTGGTTTCGACGGGCAGAAATCAAAGCTGAAATTGCCGGCTACAGCACTACCGTTAAATCCTGTGTTTAGTTTTGGAGCATGGATTTATATCGATAAATGGGAAAAAGATGCCTTTATCGTTCGAAAAAAATCAAATGAAGTCGATCAATTTTCCATTCGTCTGGGAAATAACAGCCAGACAAATAACATTACAGTAACTTTATTCGGGAAGTTTCTGAATTTCCCAACCAATATTAAAACAGGCAAATGGCAGTATATTTCTGTAACTTCAACATATGATGCTGTTCGTCAATCTGCACAAATTTCATTCGGATTGATTGATGAAAATACAGAATTAAAGGTACAAACCATTTATCCCGACCAAAAAGACCTGAACGTGAATAATTATGAAAACACGATCGGAGAGGGATTCTGTGGAAAAATGGATGATATCTCCTTTTGGATTACTGATAGAAGCGAGAATATAGCTGAAGATGCTTCCGGGATTCCTGTGGCACAAATCGGTCTGTCAGTGTCGCGAAATTATCCCGATAATTGTCATGCCTGCTGGAAGTTTGATGACCCTCAACAACCGGGTAAAGACAGTTATTCGTGGACCAATCTGGTTCAGATACTCCGAAGTGCTTATGATGGATATACAGATTATCGAATCCGGGCCAGTTTCAGTGGTGGAGGCGATAATAACTGGGAGTTGCTGGTTCGTGATGATGCCGCCCGGAAAAGGTTTGCAAATGGGATTGCCGAATTAATGAAAAGCCCATTATTAGATGGTATCGATCTCGATTTTGAGTGGTGCTATGATGATAGCTGTTGGACAAATTATAGTGAAACAATTGCAGAAGTAAGAAAAGTAATGCCTGCAGGGAAATTATTCACCGTTACTCCACATGTTGTTGCATATAAGCTTACTGCAAATGCTATCGGTAAGATTGATTTTGCCTTGTTTCAGAATTACGGACCTTCTCCCGAACGCTTCAAACTGGATGATTTTAAAGCTTCACTAGATTTATTTCGAAAACAGGGTTATCCTGATAATAAAATAGTTCTTTCCACATCAACCACTACATCGAAAGGAATAGATTCTTCGGGGGCCGAGCGTCGCCCGAATGCTTACAGGGAGGTTGTAAGAGCCAATCCATTATTGACGGAGAACACCGATAGTGCAACCGTAGATGGTTATACGCATTGGTTAAACAGCGTGGAACAAACCAAAAAGCGAGCGAGGTTTGTTGTTGATGAAAATTTAGCCGGCATCATGTATTGGGATATGGGATGTGATGTGTCGCCCGACAATCGTTTAAGTATTGTGCGGGCAATTAATTCCGAGATTTCTTCGAATGTTGTTCCGGTTTTTTCATTAGAAAACTAAAATAAAGAGTTTAGTAACAAAAAAGTATGATAAAGAAACGTTTATTTATGAGTGAAATGTTGAATAAGATGAGTAAAAATCATTCATTATTAATAAAATTAAGCGGCAGTGTACTTTTTCTCACTTCGTTCACATCATCGTTGCCCGGCAAACCGCTTAATATTATTTATATAATGTCCGATGATCATACTCAACAAATGATTAGTACGTATGACAAACGTTTTGGAAAAACTCCCAATATTGACCGGCTTGCAGAGGAAGGAGTGAAATTTACCAACAGTTTTGTGGCTAATTCAATTTCAGGTCCGAGCCGTGCGTGTATGCTCACAGGAAAACACAGTCATAAAAATGGTTTTGCAACCAATCACGACTATTTCGATGGTAGTCAGCCAACCATGCCAAAAATACTTCAGGCAAACGGCTACCAAACGGCAATGATTGGAAAATGGCATCTTGAAAGTGAGCCTACAGGCTTTGATTATTGGGAGGTACTTCCCGGACAGGGACATTATTATCAGCCTGAGTTCATCACTAAGGAAGGTCTAAAGACAGATACAGGTTATGTAACTGATTTAATTACCGACAAAAGCATCGCATGGCTCGAACGGAGGGATGAAATGAAACCTTTCTGTCTTTTTGTCCATCATAAGGCTACGCACCGTAACTGGATGTCGAAACTCGAAGATTTGCATGCTTATGAAGATAAAACATTCCCCTTACCGGCAAATTTTTATGACGAATATGCAGATCGTAAAGCGGCACAAACAGCTGAAATGAAAATTGACCGTCATATGACCTGTTATTATGACCTGAAAGTAGCTGACCCTTCAGGCACGTCGCACCCCCTTGATTTATGGTATAATCAGGGTGATACAGCCGGTACCTATGGTCGCATGTTGCCGAATGAAAAGAAAATCTGGAATCAGTTTTACGATTCTGTTCAGGTGGAATTCAGTAAACAAAATTTAAGTGGTACAGCTCTGGTTGAATGGAAATATCAACGCTATCTGAAAGATTATCTCAAATCGGCAAAGTCGCTCGATGACAACATAGGTCGTTTGCTCGACTATCTTGAGAAGGAGGGATTGCTTGAGAATACAATTATTGTTTACACTTCCGATCAGGGTTTCTATATGGGTGAACACGGCTGGTTCGACAAACGCTTTATGTACGAAGAATCACTTCGAACGCCTTTGTTGATTAGGTTGCCTAAAAGTTTCAAAATGCAGGGTAAAACTATTTCTCAAATGGTGCAGAACATCGATCATGCTCCGACATTTCTTGACATAGCGGGAATAAATATTACGGAAGATATTCAGGGAGTTTCTTATCTTCCATTGTTGAAAGGGAAATGCCCTACCGGCTGGCGCAAAGCAATCTATTATCATTATCAGGAATATCCTGCCGAACATGCAGTGAAACGCCATTACGGAATACGTACCGAACGGTATAAACTGATACATTTTTATAATGATATCGATTATTGGGAATTGTACGATCTGAAAAACGACCCGACCGAAATGCATAATTTGATTAATGATCCGAATTATACATCCTTAAGAATTTCGCTATCGAAACAGCTTTTCACTCTACAGGAAAAATACGACGATCCTATTCGTTTTAAGTATCCGTAATAATAAATATCCGAATTTTATAACAAGTTACCGATGAATATATGTTGAATAATTTTTTGATTATTTTTTTGATTATCAGTATTTCTTCTGTTTATGGTGTTTCTGTCGGAGAAGGGCTAGTTCCGAAACCCAACAAAATAGAAGTTGCTGCTTCCGGAAATTTTAGTTTTAATGTAAATACACGTTGGTTGGTGGAAAATGAAAGTCAGAAGGCTGTGGCTCAGCAACTCGCTCAAAGGTTTCGTCCATTGACCGGATGGCAGTACAAGATGATAGTGGCTGAAAATGCCGGGTCCAACAGTGTCGTATTTACTACCAACAAAAAACTGGCATCCGAAGCATATTGTTTACGGGTAACAAAACAAAATATATTTGTAGAAGCATCTACCGTCAAGGGCTTTTTCTATGCGATGCAAACCCTGAGACAGTTGCTTCCACCTGAAATAAATGCCAACCGTTGGATGCAGGCAGTTGAATGGACTGTTCCGGGGGTAAATATTACTGACGAACCTCGTTTCGGCTACCGGGGCTTCATGCTTGATGTCTCACGTTACTTCATGCCTAAAAAAGATATATTACGATTGTTGGATTATCTCTCATTGCACAAAATCAATTACTTCCACTGGCATCTGGTGGATGATAACGGCTGGCGACTTGAAATTAAAAAGTACCCCCGTCTGACCGATGTAGGTGCCTGGCGGGTCGAACGTTTTCATCCTTTTCCGATGCGTACCAATCCTGAACCGGGAGAGTCGACCCCGGTAGGTGGCTATTATACACAGGATGATGTTCGTGAGATTGTGAAATACGCTCAGGAACGTTATATTGAAATCATCCCGGAAATTGAAATGCCGGCGCATACCAATTCTTCTCTGGCAGCATATCCTCAACTTGCTTGTCCGGTAGTTGAAAAATATATCGGAGTACTTCCCGGTATTGGCGGAAAGAATGCCAATATCATCTATTGTGCCGGTAACGACAGTGTATTTACATTTCTCGAAGATGTGCTTACAGAAGTGATGACGCTTTTCCCGTCACAATATATTCACATCGGTGGTGATGAAGCCAATAAGGAAAACTGGGAGAAATGTCCGAAATGCCAGGCAAGGATGCAGGCGAACAATATTACCTGTGAAGAAGAACTGCAAAGCTATTTTATCAGAAGAATCAATCGTTTTCTGATGGGGAAGGGTAAACGTCTGATGGGGTGGGATGAACTGGTTGACAGTGAGATTCCTGAAAAAGCGATAATTTTTGGCTGGCGTAACAGTGGCTCGGGGGGCGAAAAGGCTGGAGAGAAAGGTTTTAATTTTATAAAAAGTCCTGCAGTCAAATACTACTTTATACGCTATCAGGGTCCTCAATGGTTTGAACCATACACCTATTTTGGTAATACTACCCTCAAAGATGTATATGATTACGAACCTGTTTCAAAAGAATATCCTGCATCAGTATTGAATAAAATGCTGGGCATAGAATCCTGCTTATGGACAGAATTTGTGAACAATACAAATGAAGCGGAATATCTGATTTTTCCAAGATTGGCAGCATTTGCCGAAGCAGCCTGGACGCAACCGGAGAATAAAGGCTGGGAAGATTTTCTTTTTCGTACCGACAAGTTATTAAAATCATATGATGCTCTCGGAATCAATTATGCCCGTTCGATGTTCAATATAGAACATGAAGTACGCCCTGAAAATGACATATTAAAACTAAGTCTCAACACGATTCGCCCAGATGTTGAAATTCGCTATACAACCGATGGCTCTGAACCAAAAAACAATTCAAATCTTTATAATTCTTCAATTGAAATATTACCTGCCACTATCTTTCGTGCTGTCACATTCAGACAAGGAAAAAAAGCAGGGGCTGTTTTATCTTTAAACACTATCAGTCATATAGCTGTGGGAGCAAAAGTAATTTCAAAAGATACAAACGCTTTTATACTTACCAACGGTTTACTAGGCAGTGAAAAACTTACAGACGGAGAATGGCTTGATTATTACGACCGCGATGGCGTTATTATCATTCAACTGAAAGAAAAGACAACCTTCTCAAAAGTGGAACTTGGTCTGTTAAACAATTCAGGTATGGTGATTCATTACCCTTCGGCAGTTAAAATATCCGTTGCCGATGATAGTATATCATTTAAAACGGTTTTTGAGAAGCAATATACGGAATCTGAACGTTTCCAAAGCGGAATGTTTCGAACTACCCATACTTATGAAACAGGAAAACAGCAGGCATCCTATATTAAAATTGAATTGAAGAATCCGGGGATAACACCGGTCAACCATGTGAGGGCAGGTATTCCGACACGGATGGCTGTGGATGAGGTGATGCTTACCGATTAATAAAATTTATAAATTTAATGATCATGAAAAATATTACTTTGAACTTACTCTTTCTGTCCCTGGGATTAAACGTATTTTCATCTCAACCTGAATGGCAAAGTCAGTATGCCACCGGTTATAACAAAATTGCACCGCATGCCTATGTGTTGCCCCTGAATGACGAGCAATCTTTGCGAAAAGCAGATTATGCGGCATCCGGATATTATATGTCACTCAACGGTAAATGGAAGTTCAACTGGGTACGAAATCCGGATAACCGTCCGAAAGATTTTTATAAACCGGCATATTATACAGGTCACTGGGCAGATATCAATGTTCCGGGTAACTGGGAGCGACAAGGTTACGGTTTGCCCATCTATGTAAACGAAACCTATGAATTTGTGGATAAGATGTTTGAATTTGAGAAACCAAATCCACCATTTGTTCCCCATAAATACAATGAGGTTGGATCTTATCGCAAAACATTTACTATTCCCGAAGCATGGAAAGATCGCCGTATTGTATTGACCTTTGAAGGGGTTTCTTCTTTCTTTTATGTATGGTTGAACGGCAAATTGCTGGGATACAATCAGGATTCGAAAACACCTGCCGAATGGGATATTACTGATAAACTGACAAAAGGAGAAAATGTGCTTGCGGTAGAAGTCTATCGCTGGAGTGCGGGCTCTTATCTCGAATGTCAGGATATGTGGCGCATTAGTGGCATCGAACGGGATGTTTATCTGTACAGTACTCCCGATACTTACATAGCTGATTATTCGGTAACTTCCGTGCTGGATACTGCCACTTACAGTAAAGG
The DNA here is from genome assembly GCA_034927635.1 of Paludibacter sp. Classification (GTDB taxonomy): domain Bacteria; phylum Bacteroidota; class Bacteroidia; order Bacteroidales; family Paludibacteraceae; genus Paludibacter. The sequence goes on along the minus strand of JAYFPP010000250.1, from coordinate 3,277 downwards.
ATTATTTTCACTTTCAGCCAAAGTAAAAACGAAGGATGCCGGAGCAATACGTTATAGTTTGTATAGCATGACTGATAAGCTGGTTGTAGGCGAAACTTTACAATTCAACGGAGACAATGAGCTGAAAAATATGCAGTTCAGCAATCAAACGATTGATGAAGTAAAACAATGGAATGCGGAACATCCTGATTTATATTTCATGAAATTAGAATTGCTTGACAAGAATGACCGGGTTATCTACACCACCGCATCACATATAGGTTTCCGGACTTCGGAAGTAAAAAATGGTCGTTATTATGTTAACGGAGTGCCTGTTTTGATTAAGGGAGTAAACCGCCACGAGCATTCGCAAAAAGGTCGGACTGTAAGTGAAGAGCTGATGTTGCAGGATATTTACCTGATGAAACAGCACAATATCAATACAGTACGTAGTTCACATTATCCGAATGATAAACGCTGGTATCAATTGTGTGATATTTATGGACTTTATGTTATTGATGAAGCGAATGTGGAGTCTCATGGTATGGGTTATGGGCCGGCATCGCTGGCCAAAGATACATCATGGTTAAAGCAACATCTCGAGCGCAATATCCGTATGTATGAGCGTTCGAAAAACCATCCATCCATTGTGATTTGGTCAATGGGTAATGAAGCTGGCATGGGCGTGAATTTCGAAAAGGTATATGCATGGTTGAAGATGGCAGACAAGAACCGCCCGGTGCAGTATGAACGAGCTGAAGAACATGCGGCAACCGATATCTATTGCCGTATGTACCGAAGCGTACAGGAAATAAAAGCTTATGTGGAACGCGATGAAAAACCATATCGTCCGTTTATCCTGTGTGAATATGCACATGCCATGGGCAATAGTGTGGGTGGATTAAAAGATTATTGGGATACTTTTGAAATGAATCCTCAGGCTCAGGGAGGTTGTATATGGGATTGGGTAGATCAGTCGTTTCGTGAAATTGATGAAAACGGTCGCTGGTTTTGGGCTTATGGTGGCGATTACGGACCTGCTAAAGTACCGGGTTTCGGTAATTTCTGTTGCAACGGTTTGGTGAACTCCGACCGGCAACCTTATCCACATCTGAAAGAAGTTCAGAAAATCTACCAATACATCAAAATGCTTTCTTTTGATGAAAAATCAGCAACGGCGGTATTTAAGAACTGGCATGATTTCACTAATCTTAATGCTTTTACCCTGCACTGGGAAATCCGTTCCGATGAAAATGACCTCATCATGAGTGGTGTGATGAAGCCGGATTGTGCTCCTCACGCATCGGTGACCTTGCAATTACCTCTTGCAGCAGCCATAAAGAAAGTCCCCGGTTCAGCCCGTGAACTATATCTGAATTTTTACTGGAGGCCACGTCAGCTTAATCAATGGCAACAGAATGTAAATGATTATGTGGCGGCTTACGATCAACAGGTTATTAATTTAAATCGTAAGCCGGGAAAAGCGAAAATTAAAGGCAAACCGCTCAAAGTAAAAGAATATACCATTGAAAATGAACTCGTAAAAATTATGATTGCACCAGCAACAGGCAGTCCGGTAAGCTGGCAGTACAAAGGGGTAGAGATGTTGAGTTCACCGGTTTTGATAAGTCTGTTTCGTCCCGTTACCGATAATGATAACAGGGATAAACAGGATGGCAAAATCTGGATCAGGGAAGGTTTGAATAGTGTTTCGCAGAAAGTAAAGGATATTCATATTAGCAAACTGAATGACAGGATTAAGGTGATATCACAATTGGAACTTTTTAATGCTTCTGAAAAAAATATTGCTCATGCTACTCTTGAATTTCTTTTTAATGTTGATGGGAGTATGGAAGTGAAAGGCAACATTGTTCCTGACACTTCACTGCTAAGTCAGTTTGCCCGTGTGGGCATTACTTTCGGTATGCCGGAAACTTTTCAGCAGGTGGTTTATAATGGACGTGGTCCCTGGGAAAGCTATATCGATCGCAATCAAAACGGCATGATAGGAGTTTATCAAACCACGGTACCCGGGATGTTCGTGTATTATGTCAACCCGCAATCCACAGCTAATCGTACCGATGTGCGCTGGACTTCTTTGGCAAACGAGAACGGATATGGTATAAAAGCATTGTCAGACAATACTTTTCAGTTTAGCGCAACAAACTATACTGATCAGAATATTGATGAAGCAACTCATATTAATGAACTTAAAAATGCAGGAATGGTAATCGTCCATCTTGATGCAGAACAGGCAGGTGTAGGAACAGCTACCTGCGGACCAGGTGTGCTGCCACAGTATAGGGTGTCAGCTGAAAATAAGACATTTTCTTTTTTGTTACAACCAGAAAAAATCAATCAACTTATAAAGCAGGATGAATAAGTATATAATTATATCTGATTGTTTAATAATTATGGTTAATACTTTTTTCTAAAAAATTCAGATATGAGACTCAGTTTAATTCTATCAAAATACTTACTATTATTTTTCTTCTTCTTTTTACCAACTTTTGTCTATTCACAGCAATTTGTAGCAGTGCCTGAAGGTGCAACAGATGAGGAGTTGATACAGGCAGCTATAAGTGTAAAACCTTCAGATCGGCAAATGGCATGGCAGGAAATGGAGTATTACGGATTTATTCATTTTGGGATCAATACATTCACAGGTCAGGAATGGAGTGACGGGACAAATTCTCCCCGTTTATTCAATCCCACTGAGCTGGATGCAGGACAGTGGGTAAAAACTTTTAAGAATGCAGGGATGAAAGGTCTGATTCTCACAGCCAAGCATCATGATGGCTTTTGTTTGTGGCCTAGCCGTACAACGAACTACTCAGTTAAACAATCTCCCTGGCGTAATGGTAATGGTGATTTGGTGCGAGAAGTTGCCGATGCTTGTCGACGCGAAGGAATAAAAATAGGTATTTATATTTCTCCGTGGGACAGAAATCATCCGACATACGGCGATTCACCTGCTTATAATAAGGTTTTCATGAATCAGCTGACGGAGTTGTTGACCAATTACGGAGAATTGTTTGAAGTGTGGTTTGATGGGGCTAACGGAGAAGGTCCGAATGGAAAAGTACAACAATATGACTGGGAATCATATTACACACTAATCAGACGACTGCAACCCAATGCAGTGATAGCAGTTATGGGCCCCGATGTACGTTGGGTCGGAAACGAAGCAGGTAAAGGCCGTGATCCCGAATGGAGTGTGCTGCCCATTGGTGTTGCATCGCAAAAATCCATTGCCGGTGATTCACAGCAGGAAGTTAGTAATGGGATGTTTATACCC
>JAYFPP010000092.1:0-6189 GCA_034927635.1 Paludibacter sp. | reverse complement strand
TCAATGGCAGTATCTTTACCTTTACCCGGCAACTCCGTTTTCAGATATTTATACAAAGGATGTGCTTTTTCACCATTGACTTCAATTTTGGAGAAAAGCGGAAAAGTAACTCCATAATTTACAGAGCAAAACTCGGCAATTTCTTCTTCTGTTCCCGGCTCCTGACCCATGAACTGATTACAGGGAAAACCAAGAATCACTAATCCTCTATCTTTATACTTTTTATACAAAGCTTCAAGTCCGTCATACTGTTTAGTCAAACCACATTTACTTGCAACATTGACAATCAGGATAACTTTACCTTTATAGGCTTTCAGTGATTGTTCTTTACCATCGATATCCTTTACCCTGAAATCGTAAATATTCGTTTCTTTCTGCGCCTGACTTACAATCACCTGCAGCAGCACAATCATCAATAATAATAGTTTTTTCATTTCCGAACGATTAAATTTGTTTGATAATTGAAACATCAGATAAATTAAATTGTTCAATAATAGAAAAAGATACTACTTTTGTTGCAACAATCCTGACTATATATCATCGTATATAAACAAGTATTAATCCCTTAATTAATGTAAACATGAGAAATATCCTTTTTTTTGTTATGTTGATAATCCCGCTTTGTGCCATATCGCAGGAGAGACAGATACCTCTTGATGCCGATGGAAAAATAAACATCATAGATGCTCCGCTTGAAAAAAAACTGTCACTTTTCAATGATTACAGGGGATTTAGCGAAGCACGTTTATATCAGGCCAACGACACAACTTATGTTCTCGAAGTCAGTTACATGCCCGAAAGGCAAATGTTAAGAGAAAGAAAACAGCTGAGCCCGGGTGAGGTATCGGCATTTCGTTCAACAGTAACCGAAAAACTTGCTCAGAAAGCTCCTTACAGCATACTTGATCAATCAGGACGAACTGGGCTGTTAGTTGCTTCCACCGTGGTAGGCACTTTATATTACGGAACAGCCATCTCAACGATCATCTCACCGAATTACCTCCCATCATATACCGGCATTTATTTGCTGACAGCAGGAATGAGCTTTTACCTCCCCTATGCCGTCACGCGGAAAATGGAAGTTACAAGAGGCCAATCCACAATGGCAACTTACGGACTAACGAGAGGGATTGCACATGGCATGCTGCTACCGGTAGTTTTCTCATCTGATGTTGATTATAAAGTAGCATTGACATTGGGAGTATCAGGAAGTATTGCTGAAGGGATACTGGGTTATCAATGGGCGAAAAAACATCATTTCTCAGAAGGCAGAGCCGGAGCCATAGGCACTTTCAGCGACTTCGGAATGGGCATAGCTCTGGCGACGGCACATCTGGCAGGATTATTTGATGGCAACGTGGCCGGCAACATGGCAGCACTCAGTGTACTTACCGGTGCAGGAGCCGGACTCTATGCCGGCTACCGTCTCACACAAAACGAGAATTATTCCACCGGAGATGTTATTGCGTTGCAGGGAGCAGGATTACTCGGAGCCTACCTTCCACCCTCGCTGCTTTTTGTTGCCGGGGTCGACGAACCCAAACTTATGACTCTTGCAGCCGCTCTAGGTGGAATCGGGGGTTTATATCTTGGTGATAAACTGGCCCTGAAGCAGGAATTCTCGACCCGTCAGGGGGTATTTATTTCCTTAAGTCAGGTGGCAGGAGCTTTAACGGGAATGGGATGCGGCTACCTGCTCGGTGGAAAAAACGATGATTATTATTATAGCGACAGGCAAGCCAAGTTAGTTACTATCCTGACCGGAATTGGCGCTACTGCCGGCTATCTGGCAGCTGTACGCAATTTCAGCAAGGAGATAAACAAAGAAGATAAAAACCTGACGATGCGACTGCAACTGAATCCACTCGGACTGTTAAATCTGAGTCAGAACAAACCGGCAAATATAGGAAATCCTGTTTTTATGGGAAGCATAAGATTCTAAATAGCGAATAGGTAATAGCGAATAGCTATTCGTTTTTCGCTATCCGTTATTCGCTATTCGCTATTATCTGCTTTATGATATTGTAATGACTTATTACAAGATCCCCTGCGCCATCATAGCTTTTGCAACCTTCATGAAACCGGCGATGTTAGCACCTTTCACGTAGTTTACAAAACCATCGGCTTCAGTTCCGTATTTTACGCATGCTTCATGAATGCTTTCCATGATGCTTTTGAGTTTTTCGTCCACTTCTTCTCTCGACCAGCTCAGTTTAATTGAGTTCTGTGTCATTTCGAGTCCTGAAACAGATACACCACCAGCATTAGCAGCTTTACCCGGAGCATAAAGGATTTTGTTTTTCAGGAACACTTCTACAGCTTCTGGAGTTGAAGGCATATTAGCTCCTTCTGAAACTGCAAAACATCCGTTTTTCACTAACATTTCGGCATCATCGCCATTCAGTTCGTTTTGTGTTGCTGATGGCAATGCAATGGTACAAACTTCCGCCCATGGACGTCCGCCTTCTACATATTTGCAGTTGTATTTATCAGCATATTCCTTGATTCTGCCACGATAGATATTTTTCAGTTCAAAAACATATTCCAGTTTTTCTTTAGTGATGCCTGCAGGATCGTAGATATAACCGTTACTATCAGACAAAGTAATTACTTTACCACCCAATTCCAACACTTTCTCAGCGGTATAAGTAGCTACGTTTCCTGAACCTGAGATAGATACAACCTGACCTTTCAGATCGGTGATACCTTTTCTTTTCAGCATGTTCATCAGGAAATATATATTACCGTAACCTGTAGCTTCAGGACGGATCAATGAACCACCAAATTCCAGTCCTTTACCAGTGAAAGTTCCGGTGTTTTCATGAGATAATTTGCGGTACATGCCGTACATATAAGCTACTTCGCGACCACCCACACCGATATCACCGGCAGGTACGTCGGTATCAGGGCCGATATGACGCCACAATTCCAGCATGAAAGCCTGACAGAAACGCATAATTTCAGCATTTGATTTTCCTTTTGGATTGAAATCCGATCCACCTTTACCACCACCCATAGGCAATGTAGTCAGCGCATTTTTGAATGTTTGTTCAAATGCTAAGAATTTAAGAATGGAAGGACAAACAGAAGCATGGAAACGCATACCACCCTTGTAAGGACCAATAGCGCTGTTGTGCTGTACACGATAAGCCATGTTGGTTTGCACATTGCCTTTATCATCTACCCAGGTTACACGAAAAGAAAAAATACGATCAGGAATGCAAAGTCTTTCAATAAGATTTTGTTTTTCGAATTCAGGATGAGCGTTGTAAACTTCTTCGATAGAATGTAACACTTCTTCTACTGCCTGAAGGTACTCAGGCTCATTGGGAAAGCGTCTCGCCAAATTGGCGAGAACAAGTTCTGTCTTCATAAATGTGCTGTTTTTTAGTGAGTTATTGTTTCGACTGCAAAAATACAAATTATATTCAACTTTGAAAGCAAAAATCAAATATTTTTTAATATTTGATAGCAAAATTGTATTATTAACCTGTTTTTTCAAGCATTTTTCTATCAGAATTTATAGAATGAGAGAATTTACAGAATGTGGAAATTTACATAATTATGGCGTTCAATTGTTCGGCGTAGTCTCCAGGCTTATGATTATTGAATGCCAATTTTATTATAAACTTTAACAATGACATAAAAAAAGTGTGACTGAAAAATTTCTTCAGCCACACTCAACTAATCTAATAATCAAAAAAATCAAAAAACTATCAGAAATTCACAATAAACTCAACGCGTCTGTTTTGGGTCCTGCCAGCAGCAGTATTGTTATCAGCAACAGGAACAGTTTCGCCAAATCCTTTAGGAATCATTCGACCCTCTGCAATTCCTTTTGCCACTATGTATTGTTTTACGGCATCAGCACGTTTCTGCGACAACAACAAGTTTTTATCATCATCGCCCTGACTATCACTGTGTCCATTTATTTCAAGCAGATATGAAGGATTATTTTTCATCACATCAGCAATCTGATTCAGTATTGGAAAGGACGATTTTTTGATGATGTCTTTTCCACTTTCAAACTGGATTCCGAGTAAAGCCTGACTGAAAATTTTCTTTACAGCTTCCTTTACTTCAGGGCAACCTTTATTGGCAGCAATTCCGGCAACTTCGGGACATTTATCCAGATAGTCGGCAATACCGTCATTATCACTATCAAGTTCACAACCATTGAGATCAACTTTTGCTTTTAATGAAGAATTGGGACACTTGTCAACATAATCAGCCACACCATCTTTGTCGGTATCAACCGGACAACCTTTTTCATCTACAGTGATTTTTGCGGGGGTATTGGGACATTTATCCAAATAGTCGGCTACTCCATCATTATCAGCATCAAAAGGACAGCCTTTCTCATCCACTTTAATATTTACCGGAGTATTTTTACATTTATCAAGATAATCAGCCACACCATCGTTGTCGGCATCCAGCGGACAGCCATTCTCACCTACTGTAATGTTAACAGGGGTATCGGAGCACTTGTCAAGATAATCAGCCACGCCATCACTGTCAGCGTCTATGGGACAACCATCAGCGTTAACTTCTACATTGACCGGCGTTTTTTGACAAAGATCATATTTATCAGCCACACCATCTCTGTCGGAGTCTTTTGCTTTACCAATTGAAAACACCAAACTGACAATATGTTCACCGAAGGCATCATTCCCGGCTTTTGACGCATAAATGGGCTGACTGGCTCCTCTGTTTTCGTCACGGTTATCGTGATTGGTGAAGTTGTACAGATACTGATACTGCAATGCGAAACGGTCGGTCATCTGATATTTTAACCCTGCTCCTACCGGAACAATAAAATCAGCTCCGGGAGTAATGATGGTTGGATTTACCCCTGCATCACCCGAAGTACTGCTATAAGTTGCGTAACCAATTCCCAAAGCAAAAAACGGAGATAGTTTTGAATTCTCATCGATAATATAACCGTTGTTAATCTTGTATTTACCAATGATCGACAGATCGAACTTATTTCCGTAAAAACGATTGTCAATATCCCTGAAATAACCATATTCACCGTAACTTCCCTGTAAGCCTAAATCAAACGAAGGGTTTAAGTAAGTAAATAATGACAGACCGCCACCGACATTAACCCTGTCGAAGTTCAAAATACCGCTACCATAGTCGCCATTATATTCTGAGATAACTCCATTCAGTCCAATGCTGAACTTATGATCGGCGGTTTGTGCTGCAGCATGCTGCAATAAAGAGAAAAAGACAAACAAAAAAAAGATGTTGCGTTTCATGATCGTTTCCTTTTAAATTAACTTATTGTTGAAAATGTATTTAATGGACAAAGATTCATCATTTTAAAGTTAAAAATATTACATTTTCTTTGAAAGATATTACATAATTCACGGTTTTATTTTGCAATTGTCAGAATCAGAATTTACTGAATTATTGAATTTACAGAATTTATTCTGAATCATTACATGCAGAATGCCAATCTAAAGCATCACCCATTCTGATAATTCAATAATTCAGTAAATTCTGATTCTGACAATTGCATTTTAACCGCTTTTGATTAACTTTGCACTGTTTATTCAGAAAATTACATTAATATACTGTTTTTGCTTATAAAATGTATTTTCCGTACAAACCACACACACATTAGCACCTGATTTATTAGAAATGATCCACGAAAAAGAACTGGTACTGGGAGCAGAAGCCATCGCTATCGGAGCAATCGACGAGGGCATCTCGGGCGTATATGCTTATCCCGGCACACCTTCCACTGAAATTACCGAATACATTCAACATTCGGAAGAAGCAATTGCTAAAAAAATACGTTCCTCCTGGTCGACCAACGAGAAAACTGCCTATGAAGCAGCCCTTGGAATGTCGTATGCAGGCAAACGCAGTCTGGTGTGCATGAAGCATGTGGGACTGAATGTTGCCGCCGACGCTTTCATCAATTCGGCAGTGACGGGAGTTAACGGCGGACTGGTACTGCTGGTGGCCGATGATCCCTCCATGCATTCATCGCAAAACGAACAGGACACCCGCTTCTACGGTAAATTCACCTATCTGCCACTACTTGAGCCATCTAATCAACAGGAAGCCTATGATTGTGTACGTTTTGCATACCAGTTATCGGAACAGGTAAAACTACCGGTCATCCTGCGGATTACCACAAGGCTGTCGCATTCGCGATCAGTAATTGTCCGCCGGACT